>JBAUUM010000712.1:0-6301 GCA_049582705.1 Actinocatenispora sp. | reverse complement strand
GCTGCGCGCCGTGGCCGGCGCGCTGCGCGACGCGGGCAGCGAACTGGTGGCGCTCGCCGACGCGGAGACCGCGCTGGGCGAACCCCGACTGACCGGCGAACTGGCCCGTACCTGCGCGCAGCTCGAGATGTTCGCCGACGCCGTCGAGGAGGGGTCCTTCCTCGAGGCGACCGTCGACCTGCCGGACCCCGACGCGGTACCGCCACGCCCCGACCTGCGCCGGCTGCTGCTGCCGCTGGGGCCGGTCGCCGTCTTCTCGGCCAGCAACTTCCCGTTCGCGTTCTCGGTCGCCGGCGGGGACACCGCCTCGGCACTCGCCGCCGGCTGCCCGGTGGTGGTGAAGGCGCACCCGAGCCACCCCGGCACCTCCGTGCGTACCGGTGAGATCGTGCGCGGCGCGCTGCGCTCGGCCGGCGCCCCGGACGGCACCTTCGCCGTCGTGCACGGCGAGCAGGCCGGCCGCGACCTGGTCACCCACCCGTCGATCACGGCCGTCGGATTCACCGGCTCGCAGGCCGGTGGCCGGGCGCTGCACGACCTCGCCGCGGCACGGCCCGACCCGATCCCCTTCTACGGGGAACTCGGCTCGCTGAACCCGGCGGTGGCCACTCCCGCCGCCGTCGCCACCCGCGGCGCGGACCTGGTGAAGGCGTACGTCGGCTCGTTCACGCTGGGCAGCGGCCAGTTCTGCACCAAGCCCGGTGTGCTGTTCCTGCCGATCGGCCACTCGCTGACCGAGGTGATGCAGCGGGCCGTCGCGGACGTGACCGTGCATCCGCTGCTCAACGCGCGGATCCGGGACGGCTACGAGGCCGGCGTGCGTCAGCTGACCGCGGTACCGGGGGTCCGTGAACTGGTGCCGCCGGCCGCCGCGCGGGGCGCCGGGCACGTGGCGAACCCGGCGCTGCTGGCCGTCGACGTGCCGACCCTGGTGGCGCACACCGACGAACTGTTGGCCGAGTGCTTCGGACCGGTGTCGCTGATCGTCGAATACGCGGACGTCGACGAACTGCTGCGCGCCGTCGAACTCCTGCCCGGCAGCCTGACCGCCACCGTCCAGGGCGAGGAGAGCGAACCGGAGGTCCCCGAGGCGCTGCTGGCCGCGTTCTCGGAACGGGCCGGCCGGGTCATCTGGAACGGCTGGCCGACCGGTGTCGCGGTGTCCTGGGCGCAGCACCACGGCGGTCCGTGGCCGGCGACGACCGCGCCGCTGTTCACCTCCGTCGGGGTCACCGCGGTCCGCCGGTTCCTGCGCCCCGTCACCTACCAGGACGTTCCCGATCCGCTGCTCCCGCCGGAGCTGCGCGACGCGAACCCGCTCGCGCTGCCGCGCCGCGTCAACGGCACGATGACCGGGGACCCGGTGACCCGACCGGGTACGTGAGTGCGTCGGTCGGTGCGCTCCGGCAGGCCGCCGGTCGCCGGTCCGGGCGTGGAGAGTGGCGGTGGACATGAGTGCTGACGCGGCGGTCGTCTACGACCCGGACACGTACCTGCGCGGTGTGCCGTTCGAGGAGCTGGCCCGGCTGCGCGAGGCGGCCGCGGTCAGCTGGGTACCGGAGCAGACCTCGGGCGGTCAGCCGCAGGGCCCCGGCTTCTGGGCGGTGTGGCGGCACGCCGAGGTCCGTGCGGTACTCCGCCGGCCCGCAGTGTTCTCCTCCGAACTGGGCGCCACCCAGATCCGGGACCCCGCCACCCCCGCCGACCTCGCGTACGTGCGGAAGTCCATGCTCAACATGGACCCGCCGGAGCATTCCCGGCTGCGCCGGATCGTGAGCCGGTCGTTCACCCCCCGCGCGGTGGCCCGGCTGCAGGAACGGATCGTGGTACGCGCCCGGCGCATCGTCGACGAGATGATCGACGGGGCCGAGGGCGGCGGGGCCGACTTCGCGTCGGCGGCCGCGGACCTGCCGGTGTGGACCCTGGCCGACGTGCTCGGCGTGCCCGAGACCGACCGGCACCTGCTGTTCGACTGGGCCAGCCGGGTGATCGGCTTCCAGGACCCGGAGTACGCCGCGATCGAGCTGACCGACCGGACCGCCACCACCCCGATGGCCGGTGCCGCGCTGGCGGTGCGGCCCGTGCCGGGACCGGACGGCACGATGCCGGACCCGCGCACCCGGGCCGGCATCCCCGACCTCTACGCGTACGCACACGAGCTCGCCGCCGAGAAGCGGCGCAACCCGGGCAGCGACATCATGTCGCTCATGCTGTCCCAGGTCGACGGGGAGGGCCTGTCCACCGACGAGTTCGAGAACATGTTCTGGCTGTTCGCGGTGGCCGGCAACGAGACGCTGCGCAACGGCATCCCGGGCGGCATGTACGCCCTGCTGCAGCACCCGGAGCAGTGGGATCGGCTGGCCGCGGACCGCAGCCTGCTGCCCGGCGCCGCGGACGAGATGCTCCGCTGGTGGACCCCGGTGATCCACTTCCGGCGTACCGCCACCGAGGACACCGAGCTGGCCGGGGTGCCGATCGCCGCCGGTGACAAGGTGGTCGTCTACTTCGCCAGCGCCAACCGGGACCCGCGGGCGTTCGCCGACCCGGACACGTTCGACGTGGCCCGCTCGACGGGCGAGCACCTGTCCTTCGGGTACGGTCCGCACTACTGCCTCGGCGCCACCCTCGGCAGGACCCAGCTGACGGCGATGTTCGACGCGCTGCTGGACCGCTTCGCCTCGGTACGCCCGGCGGGCGAGCCGCAGCGGCTGCGCTCCAACTTCCAGCACGGCATCAAACACCTGCCGATCACCTGGACCCGCCGCTGACCTCGCCGCGCCGGGCACCGCTCCGGGACGGTCAGGTGCGGCGGGCGGCGGGTACCAGTCGGCGGACCAGGTCCACCACGCCGCCGACGATGCCGCGTGGCAGCAGGCGCAGTACCAGGATCAGCGCCAGGCCGTACGCGATGATCTCGACCTGGCCGCCCGCGTGCGTGGACACCGCCGGCAGCCACTCCTTGGCGAAGCGGACCAGCGACACCACGACGAACGCGCCGACGGCCGCGCCGAAGACGCTGCGCCGGCCGCCCACCGTGACGATGATCAGCAGTTGCAGCGACACGTTCAACCCGAGTGTGCTGGCGTCCACGTAGCCGGACCAGGTGGCGTACAGCGAGCCGGCGACGGAGCTGAGTATCGCGGCCAGGACGAACATGGAGCGCTTGAGCGGCGCCGGGTTCACGCCGCAGGACTGGGCGGCGACGGTCGAATCGGAGATGGCCAGCAGCGTGCGGGCGAACAGCGACCGGCACACCAGCCGTACCACTGCGGTGGCCACCAGCAGGACCCCCGCCGCGAGGTAGAAGAAGCTCACGTCGTCACTGATGTCGGCGCCGAACAGGCTCAGCGGGGTGACCCCGGGCAACCCCTCGGCGCGTCCGGTCAGGTCGACCTGCTGCACCACGACGCCCAGGGTCAGGCCGACCGCGATGGTGGCGAGGGTCAGGTAGTGCCCGGCGGCCCGGAACAGCGCCCGGCCCAGCAGGTACGCGAAGAGCCCGGCGATCGCCGCACCGGCGACGATGGACAGCCAGACGCTCTGGTCGTACCGGACGGTCAGGATCGCGGTGGTGTACGCCCCCGTGCC
Organism: Actinocatenispora sp.; assembly: GCA_049582705.1. GTDB lineage: Bacteria > Actinomycetota > Actinomycetes > Mycobacteriales > Micromonosporaceae > Actinocatenispora. The sequence continues at coordinate 2,713 of JBAUUM010000712.1, read as the reverse complement.
GTAGAACGCCGCCTGCCCGAGCGAGACCTGGCCGGCGTACCCGGTCAGCGGCACCAGACCGAGCGCGGCGACGGCCAGCAGCATCATCAGCACGCCGTCGGACATCGTGTACGGGGGGAGCCGGGTGAACACGAACGGCACGAGCAGCAGCGCCGCCACGAACAGCGCGTACGGCCCGAGCCCGGTGACGAGCCGGCCGAGGCCGCGACGCGCCGGCCGCGGGTGGGTGTCGCCGGTCGGCGTCGTGCCGGTCCGCGGTGTGGTGCCTTGTCCGACGCTCATACCCGCTCCGCCCGGATCGCGGTCAGCAGCCCGGTCGGGCGTACCAGGAGGGCCAACAGGAGCAGCGCGAAGGCGATCGCGTGGGAGTAGCCGGAGTATCCGTCCGGCAGGTAGCCGGCGGCGATCCGTTCGACGATGCCCAGCGCGAGGCCGCCGACGACCGCGCCGGCCGGCCGGTCCAGGCCGCCGATCACGGCGGCGGCGAAACCCTTGAGCCCCAACGGGATACCGATGCTGGCGTCCGGGGACTGCAGCGGCGCCAGCACGATCCCGCCGATCGCGCCGAGCGCGGCGGCGACGACGAAGACGATCAGCGACATCCGGTTCGGCGAGATGCCGGACAGCCGGGCCGCGTCGGCGTCCATGGAGGTGGCCCGCATCGCCCAGCCGACCCGGGTGCGGGTCAGTACGAGCCACAGGACCACCAGCACGACGGTGGTGACCCCGATGACCCACAGGTACTGGCGGGCGATGCTCACGCCGCCGACGCGCAGGGCGTCGCCGGCGCTGAACGGCCGGGCGAAGTGCGGTTCGGTGCCGATGAACACCAGGGTCAGGCCCTCGATGACGATGGAGGCACCGATGGTCAGCATGATGGTCTGATCGGTGCGGCCGGCCTTGGCCCGGGGCAGCACGAAGCGTTCCAGCGCGGCGCCCAGTACGACGGCGATCGCGACGGCGACCGCCGCCGCGCCGACGGCGGGCATGCCGCTCTCCTCCAGCAGCGCGAAGGTGAGTCCGCCGAGCATGACGAACTCACCTTGCGCGAAGCTGATCACGCCGGTGACCTGGACGATCAGTGCGATGCCCAGGCCGACCAGCGCGTAGGTGGCTCCGGTGGTGAGGCCGGTGGCCACATATTGCAGAAGTGCGGTCATCGTGCGCGGTGGGTCATGACGTGAGGGTCCAGGTCCCGTTCTTCACCACGAGCAGGGACAGCGAGGACTCGTTCACACCACCGTGGTTCGTCTTGCTGAACTGGTAGGTCCCGAAGGCGCCGTCGAAGCTCAGCGTCTCCAACGAGTCGCGGATGCTCTCCCGGTCGTCCTTGCCGGCCTTCTCGATCGCGCGGGTGATCGCGGTCAGCGCGTCGGCGGCCATCGGCGCGAAGCCGGAGAACTTGCCGTACTCGCGGCTGTAGTCGGTGAAGAACTTCTTCTCCGCCTGGGCCGCGGGCGTCGTCGCGGTGATCTGGTCACCGGCGAGCACCCGGGAGTGCACCATGTACATGCCCTCGGAGGCGGTACCCGCGCCCTTCACGAACAGCTCGGCGCCGGCGCCGGTGTCGTAGTACACCTTGTCGGCCGAGTACTTGGCGTCGCGCAGGTTCTTCGCGGCGATGCCGGCGCCCGGCGGGATCGCCCAGACCACCACGGCGTCCGGGTTCTTGGCCATCATCTTGGTGACCTGGACGGTGTAGTCCTTCTCGTCGTCGGTGAAGGTCTGCGAGCTGACGAGGTCGATCTTGCCGGCCTTGTCGACGGCCTTCCAGGCGTCCAGACCGGCCTGGCCGTAGGCGTTGTCCACCGACAGCAGCGCGATGCGGTGCACGTTCTTGCGCTGGAACTGCTTGAGCATCACGTCGGTGATGGTGTCGGTGTTGCCCGGCGTCTTGAAGATGTACTTGCGGTCGGCGATCGGCTGCACGATGGCGGTCGACGAGCCCATGGAGACGAGCGGGACCTTCTTCTGTTCCACGGTCTCCACGAGGGACATCGTGGTGGGCGACGCACCGCCGCCGATGATGGCGTCGACGTGGTCGTTGTCGATCAGCGACTTCGCGACGGACAGCGACTCCACCGGGTCGCTCTTGTTGTCGCGGATGATCAGCTTGATCTTCTTCTTCTCGTCGCCGACCTTCACACCGTTCTGGTTGATCTGGTTGGCGACGAGCTTGAGGGCGCGCTCGTAGGCCTTGCCCTGAACAGCGGCTGGCCCGGACTTCTCGATGTCAACACCGATCGGGATGACCGAGTTACTGTCCGTTGAGCTCTCCTGCTTGGCGCAGCCTGCTGTCGCGGTGAGAGTCAGAACTGCCGCGAGTCCGACCGCCGCCCAGTGTCGCGTGGACACGTGTACGTCTCCCTGCTCAATGGTCGATGGTTGCCACCGGCGGATCGGGCGACACCAGAGGTGTCGCGGTCACCTTCCGGTCATACGCCGCAACGGCGTTAGGTGTATCGAAGCGCACCGATGATCCTCGTGATCACTCATGGCTGCGGTCAAGTCAGCGTTGCGTGTAACGCGAGATTGATACTCAACCGAGAGACGCTCTTCGTGGTCGGGCCGAGACCAGACGTTCAGGCCGAGACCTCATGATTGCCGTGAGTTCTCACGCGGGGACGTTCCGTCCACAATGGTCGTCGAGGTCGTCCCGCTCGAAGCGCTCGGTGTCGGCCAGGGACCCCTGGACCCCGATGCAGCCCGGGCG
>JBAUUM010000711.1:0-2403 GCA_049582705.1 Actinocatenispora sp. | reverse complement strand
AGCGGGGCGTCTACTGGTACGCCACGCTGCCCGGCACCCTGGACGAGCGCCCGGCGACCGACCAGCTGGCACGTCTCCGGGACGAGCTGCGCGACTGGCACGCGCCGATTCCGGCGCTGCTGGCCGCCACTGACCCCGACGACCTGCTGCACCACCAGATCACCGAGCTGCGCCCGCCGCCGCGTCGGTTCGACCACCCGGTCGGCTCGGGCGGTGCGGTACTGGTCGGCGATGCCGCGCACGCGATGACGCCCAACCTGGGCCAGGGTGCCTGCCAGGCCCTGGAGGACGCGGTCACCCTCGGCGCGGTACTGCCCGAGGGCACCGGGATCGTCGCCGGCCTGGCGCGTTACCACGGGCTCCGGTACCGGCGGACCACCCGGCTCATCCAGCAGTCCCGGCGGATGGCCCTGGTGCTGGAGATGCACCGGCCCACGGCGGTGTGGCTGCGGGACACGATGCTCTCCGCGCTGCCCACCGCGCTCGCCACGCGCGGCGTCACGGCGCCGGCGCGGTGGAGTCCACCGGACGGCGACGGGCGGTCCCGTACGCGCTGACCGGGGTCGCTGCGTACGGTGAGAGACGTGCGGATGAGTGTGGTGATCCTGCCGATCTACCCGTGGGCCCGGGCCCGGTCGGTGTGGCAGCGGGCCGAGGAGCTCGGCTGCCACGCCGCGTACACCTACGACCACCTGTCCTGGCGGCAGTTCCGGGACGGGCCGTGGTTCGGCGCGGTACCGACCCTGACCGCGGCGGCCACCGCCACCGAACGGCTGCGCCTGGGCACCCTGGTCACCTCGCCCAACTTCCGGCATCCGGTCACCCTCGCGAAGGACCTGATGTCCCTCGACGACATTTCCGGTGGCCGGTTGACCGTGGGTGTCGGCGCCGGCGGCACCGGTTTCGACGCGACCGTGCTCGGCCAGCAGCCCTGGTCGGCGGCGGAGCGCGCGGACCGGTTCGGCGAGTTCGTCCCGTTGCTCGACCAACTGCTCCGCGAGCCCGTCACCGACCACACCGGCCGGTTCTACGCCGCGCACGAGGCACGCATGGTGCCGGGCTGCGTGCAGCGCCCCCGGGCCCCGTTCCTGATCGCCGCGACGGGGCGGCGCGGGCTGGCGCTGGCGGCCCGGTACGGGCAGGGCTGGGTGACCGGCGCCGAGGACCCGAGCGACCAGCTCACTCGGCTCGCCGCGGCATGTACCGAGGCCGGCCGGGACCCCGCCGAGCTGCGGAAGGTGGTGATGACCGGGTTCGGCGCGGACGACCCGCCCACCTCGGTCGATGCCGTCGTCGAACGGGCCGGCCGGTACAAGCAGCACGGGGTGTCGGAACTGGTGGTGCACTGGCCGGTACCGGACTCGCAGTTCGACCTGGACCAGGGGCTGTTCGAGCGGATCCTCACCGAGGTGCCCTACCAGGTCGGCTGACCGGTCACGGCCCGACGGGCTTCCGGCCCTGCTGCGTCGTTCGCGGCGTCGAGGCCCGCTTGTCGGGCCTTGACAGGCTTTCGCGCGCGCTGACACCATTCGTCAGACATCGGGCGGCGCGCTCGCAGGACGGAGCGTTCTCCGCCCGGATCTCTACCGGAAGGAGTCACCAGGATGATGAGCTACCTTCACTCCCTGCGCATGCGGATCACCCGCGCCCGGTTCAGCGGCGCCTACCTGTACGCGCGCTGCCACTAGTCGGTCGAGGTCCCGTTCGCGGGCCCACGCGCAGCTCCTGAACTCGGCACCTGGTGTTCCGTTCGCGCAGCGGTCGGAACCCCAGGTGCCCGTTCTCGGACCGGCGGGTCCTCCGACCCGCTGGTCGGAAGCTCCGAACTCCAGGTCGAGAAGAGGGAACACATGCCGTCCGGACGGGTGCCCGGTCCCCGCGGGCGGTGGTTGGTCGGGGACATGGAGAACTACCTGGCCGACCGGATCGGGTGGCTGGTCTCCAGCCGGGACCAGTACGGCGACGTCGTGCGCATCGCGCCGGACACCCTGGTCACCCACGATCCCGAGATGGCCCACGAGGTGCTGGCCACCACGAACGACACCTACCTGCTGGACACCGGGCAGCTGACCGGCCGGCGGGCCAGGGCCGGTGCGGTGGGTGAACTGGACAGCTGGATGGCGGTCCGCCGCAACATCTGGCACGGCTTCGCCGAGCAGCTGGCCAGCTCGCACCTGTCCCGGCTGACCGGCGACGCGACGGCGATGCTGGATTCGCACGCCACCAGCACCGGGGACCTGGTCGAGACCTGCCGGCAGGTGTCCGGCCGGCTGATCGTGGACTTCTGCCTGGGCGGTGACGAGGCCGGCGCGGACCTGCGTTCGGAGGCCGCCGCCCGGGCGAACGCCCTGTTCACGACCGGGCTGCAGGTGTTGCAGGCCAGCGAGCCCCGGCGCCGCTGGC
>JBAUUM010000710.1:0-2306 GCA_049582705.1 Actinocatenispora sp. | reverse complement strand
CGGTCAGCACGGCCGCGTCGGCGGCGGTCGCCGCCCGGCGTCGAGCCGCCCGACGGGTCCGCTTGCCGTCCTTGACGAAGCCGGCGACCGCGCGTTCGACCCGGAGCCGGTCCGGATCGTCGGTGGGCGCGGTGCGCAGCCGCTGGAGCACCCGCAGGCACACCGTCAGGTCGTCGGCCTCGGTCACGTGGGGGCGGGCCGGAATCGAACCGGCGTCCTCCCGAGTCATGAGCCCGGGCGCGACGACCTCTGCGCTACCACCCCCGCGGCGACGCCACGTCGGGTGACCGACCGGGCGTTGCCGAACGGCGCCCGCGATCTGGGTCGCCGTGTTGTGCCGTTTCGCGCACCCTAATCGGCGCCCGCAACCCGTCGAACGAGCGCGGCCCGTCACGGATGCGGGTGTCGGGCCGGACGAGCGCCGGCCCGTCCGGCACGCTGGTCGAGGCAGGGTCGACGAGCGCCGGCGCCGTGCTGCCGACACCACGCCGCCGGGGCCGTGCCGGACCGGTCCCCGGTGCCACGTCACCGGAAAGGTGGCCGTGCGTACTGAACCTTCCTCCTCCCTCCGGGGTCTAGGAGGGGACATCGGAGGTGACAGTGAAGGATCCGACCGGCTTCGCCGAGTTCGTGGCGGTCCGATCAACCGCACTGACGCGGTTAGGGTGCCTGCTCACGGGTGATCGCCAGTACGCCGAGGACCTGGTCCAGGCCGCGTTGCTGAAGGTCGCCCAGCGCTGGGGAAGAATCGACGACCCCGCCGCGTACATACGACGTGTCATGGTGAACGACAGCCGCACCTGGTGGCGCCGCATGCGCATGCGTGAGCACCTGGTGGAGCAGGTACCCGAGCCGGGCGGCGGTGAGGACGCCGCGGAGGCGGTGGTGCGCCGGACCGTGCTGATGCGCGCGATGCGTCAGCTCCCGCCCCGCTAGCGGCCCGGTCGGCACCCGGACGAACTGCCGTCCGGCAGCGACCCGTACGTGACCGTTCCGGGGCACCTCGACGTGCTGGACCCGGTGACCGGCACACGGCACCCCGGCGTCGCGATACCGGACGCGGCGTACTGGGCGCGAGACGGGTCGTCGTGGTCGACCATGCCGATGCCGTTCTTCGCGGCCAGTACAGACGGGCGGCATGTGTTGTTCCGCCAGCCCGACGCCGACCACTACGTCATCGCCGACCGCTTCACGGGGACACGGCGGACGGTGGACATCACGAAGCTGACCCGGGGCACACCGCTGTCCGGGGTGGTCAACTGGAGCGTGCTGAGCTTCACCGGTCAGCAGATCGTGCTGTCGGGCTCGACCACGCAGGGCTGGGACGGCTGGCCGGGTCGGCACGGTCGCCTGGTGCTGGACGCCAGTGGTCGGCACCGGCTCTCCGCGTCCTGGGTGAACCTGCCGCGCGGAACCCGCCTGCCGGGCCAGTTCCGGTACCCGTGAGCCGCCGACCGTGATCGCGACCGGTGCGGCGGTGCCCCGACGGGCCGCCGCACCGGGCGGGTCATGGGGCCGGGCGGTCCTTCGCGGCGCTCTGCTCGCCGAACGACCGGCCCAGCGCGCGTACCTCGTCCTCCAGCTGCGGCACCAGCCGGCGCGCGCCCCGGGCGAGTACCGCGTGGGCGATCGGACCGGTGGTCACCGTGCGCAGGGCCTGCACGGCGGCGAGGGTACGCGGCACGTAGATGCGCCGCCTGCGTCGTTCGATGCCGTCGACCAGCGCCCGGGCGCAGCGGTCCAGGGTGACCGTGGTGGACAGGGGATAGGGCAGCTTGCGGATGACCTCGCGGAAGGTCTTCAGGTCGTGCTGCTGGTCGCGGACGAGGTCGGTGTCGACCCAGATGGGGTGCGCGGTGCCGACCCGTACGCCCTGGTGCGCGACCTCCAGGCGCAGCGCGTTGCCGAACTGTTCCACGCCGGCCTTCGCCGCGCAGTACGCGGCCATGCCGGGCAGTACGGTGAACGCGGCCGCCGAGGAGATGAGCAGCAGGTAGCCCTGCCGGTCCCGGACCGCGGGCAGGGTGGCGCTGACCGTACGCATCACGCCGATCAGGTTGACCTCGACGGTGCGGGCCAGCGCATCGGCCGGATTGACCGCGACGGTGCCGTTGTTGGCGATGCCGGCGTTGGCGACCACCACGTCGATGCCGCCGAGCGCGTCGACGGTACCGGCCACCGCGCGCTCCAGCGACGCCTGGTCGGTGACGTCGCAGTCGAACGCGACATGCTGCGGTCCCAGCTCGGCGGCGAGGGCGTGCAGCCGATCAGGTTCCAGGCCGGCCAGGGCGACCCGGGCGCCGCGC
>JBAUUM010000709.1:0-3841 GCA_049582705.1 Actinocatenispora sp. | reverse complement strand
GCGCCTGTCCCGGTCGGTGCGGCGGCTCGCCGGCCGGCTGCCGGCACCGGTACGCCGCTGGCTGCGGCCGCGTCGGCTGGTCGCCGTCGGACTGGTCGGGGTACTGGCGGTCGGCGTGGTACTCGGCGGTTCGATCGCCTGGGTGCGCACCGCCGCGCACGGGCACGTCTACGGCGAGCACGACGTACCGGCCGCGCCGGTCGCCGTGGTCTTCGGCGCCGAGGTGTACGCCGACGGCACCCCGTCCGCGTTCCTGGTGGGCCGCCTGGCCGTGGCCCGCCGCCTGTACCTCGCCGGCAAGGTACGCGCGGTACTGGTCACCGGCGACCACGGCGTGTGGACGTACGACGAGCCGGACGCGATGCGCCGCTGGCTGGTCGGGCACGGCGTACCGACCCGCAAGGTGGTCGTCGACTACGCCGGCTTCGACACGTACCAGTCGTGCGTGCGGGCCCGACGCATCTTCGGGGTACGGCACGCGATCCTGGTGTCCCAGGACTTCCATGTACCACGGGCGGTGGCCCTGTGCCGGGCGGTCGGCATCCGCGCGGACGGGGTGGGCGACACGACCCAGCACGACCGGTACCCGTACGCGTACCGGAAGGGCTGGCTGCGCGACCAGCTGGCCGACGTCAAGGCGGTGTACGACATGACCGTGCAGCCGGACCCGATGTTCCTGGGTCGCCGCGAGCACGGCGTGCAACGCGCGGTCCGGGAGTAGGGCCCGTCTCGAGGTCCCGCGTGCCGACGCGCAGCCGCCCCGGTGCCGGCGCGGCACGCGAGGATCACGCCCCGAGAGCGGTGTCGACCAGCTTTTCAAACAGGAACTCGTGCTTGAGGAAGGACACGTCGTACTCGTGTCCCGGGTAGGGCGGTATGAGCTGGGCGGCCTGGAACAACCGCCAGCCGTCCTGCAGCGCGGCCACGCCGGTCGGGTACGGCGGTTCGTCGCTGTCACCGGTCGTCGGTGTCGTCCGGCCGGTTCCGTCGTACCGGGACCAGCCGACGACCCGGGCGTCCAGCGCGGACGTGGCCAGGTACAGCACCAGGACCTGCTGCCGGACGGTGGTGGCCATGGGCGACTCCTCGGGCTCGATGCTCACGGGTGGCTCACCACACGCTGCGGCCGGTTGGTCACCCGGGTCACCCAGTAGCTCGGGTCGAAGGTGTCGTCGCCGGTCAGCGCCTGCCAGAGCCTGGCCCGGTTGTAGAACTCCAGCCGGCCGGTGGCGTTCTCGTACCACGGGAAGCGCTCTTCCAGCTCCGCCACGACCCTCGGATCGTGCAGGTCGTCGGTGTTCCACAGCAGGCGCTGCCGTACCGTCGGGTTGAACCGGATCTTGAACATGTACCGGCGGATGTCGCTGTCGTTGCGTCGACCGCCGTGCCAGATCCCGTGGTGCAGCAGCGCCACCGTGCCGGCCGGGCAGACCAGGCGGGTCTGGCCCAGCAGGTTCTGGTAGCGGCCGGTGTCGGTCTCGTTGGTACGCCGCAGGTGGCTGCCCGGTACCGACAGGGTGCCGCCCATGTCGAGCGTGACGTCCTGCGGGTAGTACATGAGCTGCACGTCGAAGGCGTCGGTGCGGGTGTCGATGATGGCGTCGCCGTGCAGGGGCTGGGCCTCCCCACCGTGCGGCTCACGGATGTGTACCGCGTGGTGGTCGACGGTCGGGTCGGGACCGACCAGGCTGTACAGCGCGCCGGCAACGGCGGGCAGCTCGATGAGCCGCCGGGCGAAGGAACCCGCCGGGAATGCCTCGGCCACCGGCGTGCCGTAGGGCGACGCCGGGATTCCGGCGGTGAGAGCGTCGACGGCCACGGCGTTCAGCTCCTCGGGCACCACCGCCGGCAGAAGCAGCGAACCGTGCGCCACGAAGTGCGCCAGCTGAACCGAGCTGAGCAGGTGTTCACGGTCGGGGCTCAGGGTCATCTCCACTCCTGGATGACGGGGAGTCGGCCGTGGCGATCGCTGGTCGCCACACATCCACGCTAGGCGGCACACCGTTGACGATGCGTGGGGTGCACTCACCTTTACTGGTAGATTTTCACCATGACGGCTCCGCAGTCACAGCCACCGGCGGTACGGCTGGACGCCCCGCCACAGGTGGTGGGTCTCGGAGTCGGCGTGCACGGCACCACCCGCCGCACCGACCTGTACCGGCTCCCCGACCTGTGGCAGCTGCACCTGTACGGCTACCACGCGGAACTCACCGTCGACGGTGTCGAGTACCCGATCCGCCCCGGCTCGGTGAGCCTGGTGCCGCCGGGCGCACAGGCGCGGTTCCGGTACGAGGGGCGTTCCGAACACCGCTACGTCCATCTCAGGATGGGTGAGGTCGGCGCGGCCCACGCGGTACCGCTGATGCAGGACGCCGGCGCGGAGACCCCGATCCTGTCCAACCTGCTGGAGCAGGCGATCGCCGCGTGGCCCAGCACACCGGCGCAGGCCGTGGCCGAGGTGTGGACGGTGCTGTGGCGCCTCGTCCGGTTGACCGGCGGGATGCGGCCCCACCAGGCGGTCGGTACCGCCATCGCCTACATCGAGGCGCACCTGGCCGGTCCGCTGACGGTGCCCGAGGTGGCACGCGCCGCGGGGATCTCGCACAACCACCTGATCCGGCTGTTCCACGCCGCCACCGGCGACACCGTGGTCGCCTACATCCGACGCCGTCGACTGGACCGGGCCCGCCATCTGCTCCGCCATTCGACGCTGCCCATCGCCACCGTGGCCGCCTCGGTCGGCATCGGCGACCTGCAGGCGTTCAACAAGGCGTGCCGTCACGAACTCGGCGCCGCCCCCCGCGCCATCCGCGCCGGTACCGGCTGAGCCCGGACGCCGATCGTGGGTGGGGCCCCCTCTAGGCTTCGGCCATGGCGGATGACGTGGGCGACCCGGTACTGCTCCGCTGCCTGCTGTGGGCACGGCCGGGCCACGACGCCGAGTTGACCGCGTACGAGGACCGCGTGCTCGCGTTCGTGCCGGAGCACGGCGGTGCCGTACTTCAACGGGCCGTCGCCGACGGTCTCGACGGCCGACCCCACGAGGTGCAGTTCTTCCGGTTCACCGACCAGCGCGCGCTGGAGTCGTACCTGGCCGACCCGCGCCGCCTGGCACTGACCGACGAGCGGGACAGGGTGGTCGCCCGCACCGAGCTGTTCCCCGTCGCGCTCGTCTAGCCCGTTCCCGGTCCCCGCAGGCGCCCCACCGCCTCGGTCCTTCAGTTTTGGGCCGGTGGGTTCAGTGCGTGATCGCGTTCAGAAAACGACTCCACGACTCCGGCGAGACCGCCAGGGTTCCACCCTGACGGTCCTTCGAGTCACGGACGTAGACCCGAGCGCCGACGGCCATCTCCAGACAGTTCGAGCCCGAGGCCCCGCTACTTCGGCTTGACTTGCGCCACGTCAGTTCGGTCATCTCTCAAGTCTCCAAGGATCTGTTGGATCCGGCTTGTGCTATCCGGCCCTGACAGCGACTGAGCTGCCAATCTTCCGAACGCTATCGTCAGGAAGTTCAGATCGCGAGCTTTTTCGAACCACACCGCCGAGATGGCGTGTTCGACACAGGCGAGCGGCGACAAATTCGCGAACGTCAATATACTGAATGCGCCGTCCATGCCTGCATGCGCACCGTTTTCGAACGGGAGGACCTGGAGCGTCAACTTCGACGCTGTCTTCGTGAGCTCTAGCAGCCGCTCAAGTTGTGCACGCATCACTGCCTGGCCGCCCACTGTGGCATGCAGCGCACTTTCGTGGATCACGTACCACACTTCAGGCCCGTCGGGATCATCGAGAAGCGTGGCCCGAGTGGTACGGACCTGAGCTCGCTTACGCCGCTCACCGT
>JBAUUM010000708.1:0-3285 GCA_049582705.1 Actinocatenispora sp. | reverse complement strand
GCGCCGGGCTCGGCCTGGCGATCGTCGGCGCGATCGTGGGCGCCCACGGCGGCACCGTCAGCCTGGACCCGGGGCCGGGCCGCGGGGTCACGGTGCGGTTGACGCTGCCGTCGGGTCCGGCCGGGCCTACTCTCCCGGCGTGATGAGCCCGGACTCGTAGGCGAACACCACGGCCTGCGCCCGGTCGCGCAGGTCGAGCTTGGCCAGGATGCGCCCGACGTGCGTCTTCACCGTCTGCTCGGCGATCACCAGGTCGGCCGCGATCTCACCGTTGGACCGGCCCCGGGCGATCAGCCGCAGCACGTCCGTCTCGCGGGGGGTCAGCGTGGCCAGCGCCGCCGGGCGCGGCCGGTCCGAACGCGGGCGTCTGGCGAAGTCCTCGATCAGCCGGCGGGTCACCGACGGCGCGAGCAGTGCCTCGCCCGCGGCCACCACCCGTACCGCCTGGATCAGGTCGGCCGCCGGGGCGTCCTTGAGCAGGAAGCCGCTGGCGCCGGCACGCAGCGCCTCGTACACGTAGTCGTCCAGGTCGAACGTGGTGAGTACGAGGATGCGGGGTCGGTGGGTGCCGGGCTGCCCGGACAGGATGCGGCGGGTGGCTTCCAGGCCGTCCATGACCGGCATCCGTACGTCCATCAGCACCACGTCGGGGTCCAGTTCGCGGGCCTTGCGGACGGCCGTCGCGCCGTCCGGCGCGTCCCCCACCACCAGCAGGTCGGGCTGGGCGGACAGCAGCGCGCCGAACCCCTGCCGGACCATCGCCTGGTCGTCGGCGATCAGCAGCTTGGTCACGCCGTCGGTCCCGCTCACCCGTGCCGCCTCCCGCCCGTCCGGAATCCCGGTCGGGCCGGATCGTATCCAACCACCTCGTCCGGGGCGTCGGCCGTTCGACGGTCGGCGCGACTTGGGGGGCTATGTAGAATTCCGGCATGGACCGACGGATCAGGGTCACGGCCGCGGTGGCGAAGGTGCTCGCCGCGTTCCTCGGCAGCCCGGACGAGGACCGCTACGGCCTGGAACTCATGCGCACCACCGGACACCCGAGCGGCACCCTCTACCCGATACTCACCCGACTGCAGGACGCCGGCTGGGTCACCGCCCGCTGGGAGGACACCGACCCCAGCCAGGAGGGCCGGCCCGCCCGCCGGTACTACCGGCTCACCCCGGACGGCCTCGCCGCCGGCCGCACCGAGCTGGCCGCGCTGCAACGGCAACTGAACATCGCCGGCCCGAACCTGGCCGGTGGGCATCTCTTCGCCGGGGGGCACGCATGAGTCTCGTGGACACCATGCTGCGCATCGCCGCCGGCCGCTGGACACACGCCGGCCGCGACGACCCGTACGAGGAGTGGTCCGCCGAACTCGCCGCCGTACGCGCGGAGGTCGGCCGCCTCGCCGCACTACGGTTCGCCGTCAGCCTCGCCATCGGCCAGGTACCCCGCTCCGGGTCACCCGCCGGGGCCCGGGAGCGCCTCGCCGGCCTCCGCCACGTCCTCGGCCCGGTCAGCGTGCTGGTACTCGCGCCGACCGCCGGCTTCCTGGTCGCCTCGCCCGTCGGGCTGGCCGTCGCGCTGTTCCAGGACCCGACCGCGGAGCAGAGCACCACCCTTCAACTACTCCTGACCATCGCGGCCATCGCCGGCATCGCCGTTCCGATGGCCGTCATGCTCCTGCTGGGTCGCGGCACCGGCCGACGGTTGCCCGTGGTCACCGCCACCGCACCTACGCACCGGGCCGCCGCCACGGCGCTCGCCACGACGGCACTCACCGGTGTCGGCGTCGTACTGCTCCTGGCCGTCTACACCGGCTTCGGCTCCGCTCTCCGCCAGGACCCCGCCGGCGCGCTCGGGACCACGTTGGGGATCGCGGCCTGGCTGCTGATGCTGGCTGCCCTGCTGTGGCCGGTACCGGCATGGCTGTCGGCCGGACACCGGTGGCGGGTACGGATCTGGAGCGCGCTCGGCAGCGTGGTCGCCGTCGAGGTCGGCATGCTCGTCGCCACGCTCCCGCAGATCCTCCGCGCCGGGAACGGCCTGGCGACGCTCCCCCTGCGGCTTGCCGCCGTCATCGACCCGACGATGCCGATGGGGCCTGCCTCCGAACTGGGGTGGTCGATGACCGGGCCGGTCCAGTCGCTGCCCTACATGCTCTTCGTCGCCACCGCCTTCGCCGTCGGCTACTCGGCCGCCGCGTCCCGGCCCCAGCCGGACGCCGCTCCGGCCACCGCCGGCATGGCGACCACGACCGAACCGGCACTCCGGCGACCGCTACCGTGGATCCTCGCCGCTCTCGGTGGCCTGACCTGGATCTACGCCGCCGCGTACCTGGCCGCAGGCGCTTGGGGCGGCGAGGGGATGGACAAGTACTTCCAGGCGGGCGGCCGGGGCGACGCTGACGAGTACGAGAGGATGCTCGCCTGGAACATGGACATCAGGCGCGGCGCGTTGCTGTTGGCATGCTGCGCGCTGGTGGTGGCCGTCTACCGCAGAGGATCCGTACTGCCCGTGGCCCTGGCCGCGCCGGTGTTGTACGTGTCCGACACGCTCATGAGCCGATGGCACGCCAGCGCGACGGCACTCACCCTCGTCGCCACGCTGGTCCTGATCGGCACCGGTGCGGGTGTCCTGCTGGCCACCCGGTTCACCGCCACACCGACCGGGCGGCGCGGCCGGTGGCTCATCCCGGCCATGGCGATCCTCGCGGCGTTCTGCGGTCCGCTCGTGCCGTTCGGAGCCGGGGAATACGCCTCGGAACCGATGCGGTCCACGGGCCTGATCGTCAGCTACGGCCTCGGGGCCGCGCTGCTGGTGCTGGCCGCGTACTGCGTCATCCTGCACCGGGACCCGCAGCCCTCCGGACGGGGGCGGCTCCTGCTCACCGTCGGACCACCCGCGGCGCTGCTCGCCCTGGGTGTGCTGGCAGCCGCCACCGGATCCCCGGCGATGCTGATCCTCGTCGACGTCGTACTCGGGACGGTGTTCGCCGCGGGGACGATGCTCCTGCTGGCCCCCCTGCGACGGTGGTCGTCGGTCATCCTGATGCTGGTCGCCGTCGTCGCCGCCGTCCCGGCCGGAGTCGCGGCCTTCCTGGCTTCCGCCGTCATCGAGAGGGTCCTGCCCGCGTTCTTCACGTTTCACACGCTCGAGATGACCTCCATGGTGTGCGGTGCCGTTCTGGTCGGGTCCACGCTCGCGGTTGGTCACCTGGTCGCGAGGTCGCCCCGGACCCGACGAGCCCGCGTGGCCGCGCCGCCGCCGACCGATCCGGGGCTGGTCGAGAACCCGGC
>JBAUUM010000707.1:0-6104 GCA_049582705.1 Actinocatenispora sp. | reverse complement strand
GCGGTGGGCTGCCCGGGGTGGGCCATGGCGTGCCGGGCGAGCGCCTCCACGGCCAGCGGCACCCCGCCGGCACGGGCCACGATCTCGGCGACACCGGCGGGTCCCAGGCCCGGCGCGGTGCGGTGGGCCAGGGCGGTGGCCTGGTCGGGGCTCAGCGGCGGCAGCGCCACCCAGTCCGTGGCCGCGTCCCGCAGGGCACGCAGGGCCGCGCCGGGCAACCGGTGCGGGGTGCGCAGCGCCACGAGTACCCGGCAGTGCGTGGCAAGGGCGGGCAGCGCGGCGAGCGTGAGCGGGTCGGCCCATTGGGCGTCGTCGATGACCAGCAGGCCGCCCCGGACCCGGGACCGGACCGCCTCGGCGGTCAGCGCCTGGTCGTCGACGGGCAGCCGGGCACGGACGGCACGCGACAAGGCCAGCCCGGGGACGGTGCGTAGGATCGCCAGGCCACCACCCGTGAACACGGTGCCGGGAAAGGAGTCAGCGATCGCATGCAGTGCGGTGCTGCGCCCGGATCCGGGCGCGCCGGTGAGAACGAACAGGCCCGGCTCTGCGAGTCGGGCCGTCAGCTGGCGCACCGGATCGACCGGTGCGGTGGACGCTCTCTCCGCCGCCGGTGGCATGGTGGTTGCCTGTCCACCCGTCACGTCAGGCACGTGGCCCCTCCCCCCGCGGGCTGGCACGAATCCGGGATCCTGCGCCGGTGAGGATATGCCTAGTGTTGGTGCCGGTGGGCGCCGGCCACACCACCAGATCTGTCACCAGCGTAGCGAGGAGAACCAGCGGCCATGACTGACGTGGGCAGCGACAGCGCCCCATGCGCTTTCGGTAGCCATTGGGACACGGCCGGTGATGAGAGTGTGGCGCGATGAGTTCCGGTCCGCTCAGTTCCCGGGTCGCCGGGTTGTGCGCCGAGTCGTCGCCGCGGCTGACGGGCAGTACGAAGGCCGCCGTCGAGGACGTACAGCGCCGGCTCGGTGAGCCGCTACGCGTCGCGATCGCGGGCCGGTTGAAGTCGGGCAAGTCGACGCTGGTCAACTCGTTGATCGGGCGTCGCGTTGCGCAGACCGAGGTCGGCGAGTGCACCCGGCTGGTCACCCAGTTCCGGTACGGCACCTCCGACCGGGTCGACGTGGTGCGCCGCGACTCGTCGCGCGCCAGCCTGCCGCTGGACGAGTCGGGGATGATCCCGCAGAAGCTCGGCGTGCCCCGCGGCGACATCGCCTACGTGGACGTCACGCTGACCTCCGACCGGCTGCGTGACCTGACCGTCGTGGACACGCCGGGCCTGTCGTCGACCAACACCACGATCTCCGACGAGGCGCGCCGGTTCCTGTTCAACGAGGCGCCCATCGACGACGGAATCGACGACGACTCGGCCGGCGCGCTGTCCGGCGCCGAGGCGATCGTGTACGTGTTCACCCAGTCGGTACGCGAGGACGACCTGCAGGCCCTGGAGTCGTTCCGGTCGATGTCCTCGCGGCTGTCGAGCA
This sequence comes from Actinocatenispora sp., assembly GCA_049582705.1. Taxonomy (GTDB): domain Bacteria; phylum Actinomycetota; class Actinomycetes; order Mycobacteriales; family Micromonosporaceae; genus Actinocatenispora. Next base: position 4,614 of record JBAUUM010000707.1, on the reverse strand, counting down.
ACCCGATCAACTCGCTGGGGCTGTTCAACAAGGTCGACAAGCTCGCCGGTACCGGAGACCCGTGGCCGGTGGCCGGGCCGCTCGCCCAGGCGCAGGGCAAGGTACTGCGCCGGGTCGTGTCGGACGTGGTGCCGGTGATCGGGCTGCTCGCCGAGACCACGGAGGCCGGCCGGCTGACCGCCGCGGACTGTGAGGCGCTGCGCGGCATCGCGACCATGGCCGACACCGACCGCGAGGTGCTGCTGGCCTCCGTCGACCTGTTCGCCAGCCGCAGCTGCGAGGTCTCCCGCGAACAGCGCGAACGGCTGCTGCGGCTGCTGGACCTGTACGGGATCGCGTTCGCGGTGGCGCAGTTCGTCACCGAGCCGCAGCTGGCCACCGGTGAGCTGGTCCGCCGGCTGTTCCTGGCGTCGGGTTTCCCCCGGGCGCGCAGCACGCTGGAGCACGCGTTCCGGTGGCGGACCGACGCGATCAAGGCGGGCTGGGCGCTGTCGAGCCTGGAGAAGATCGCCGGGCACGCGGAGCGCCCCCCGGACCGGGAACTGCTGCGCGACGCAGTGGAACGGGTCCTGCAGCAGCCCGAGTACCACCGGCTGCGGATGCTCGACGTCGCCCAGCAGGTCACCACCGGCGCGGTGGACCTGCCCGACGAGATGGAGAACGAGCTCACCCGCCTGGCGCTGTCGAACGACCCGGCCTGGATCCTGGGCATGTCCGGCGTGCCGACCGAGCAGATGGCGCAGGCCGCGCTGGAGGCGGCCACCCGCTGGCGGGCGTTCGCCGTGGCCGGCGCCAGCCCGGCGCAGGCCCGCATCGCCCACGTCGTCCACCGCGGTTTCTACCTGCTGTCCCAGCAGGTCAGGACCGCCAGAACCCAGTGACAAACAGACCCGCCACTCGCGCGGCGCACTCCGCGTAAAGGAGCTTCGATGTCCTCAAGTAGCCTCCGCGTCATCGCCGCCGGGATCGCCGCGATCGTCGCGGTACTCACCGGCATCGTCGCCGGACTGGTGGGCGCCCAGACCGGTACCTGCACACAGCAGGTACGCGACCTGCCGGCGGAACAGCCGCCGGGACAGGGCCTGGAGAACTCGGACGGCAACAAGGCCGGGCCGAACACCACCGTGGTCGACCAGACCGGCGCGTGCGACGCGAGCTTCTCCGTCACCTCGGCCGGGATCGGGTTCGTCGGCGCCGCGGTGGCCGGCGGGGTCGCCGTGGCGTTCCTGTTCCTCGGCAGCCGCACCGACGGCCAGCAGGCGACCAAGCCGGTCGCGACGCCGCCCGCGGCAGGCGGCGACCCGGGCCTGGCGAAGCGCCTCGAGCAGGCCGAAGGCGAGCGCGGCACCCTCGTGCAGACCTGCGTGTACGTGCGGGACCGGGCAACGAGCAAGGCGATCGCCGACACGCTGGGCCGGGCGCTGCAGGACGTGGGCGTCAGCACCGTCGCGCCGGTCGGGGCGCGGTTCGACCCGGCGCACCACGAGGCCGGCGGCGCCACCCCGGCCAGCGACCCGGCGCAGGTCGGCACCATCGCCGCGGTCGAGGTCCCGGGCTATGTTGACCGTGGGATCGCTCTGCGTGCCCCGGTTGTCACCGTCTACCGCGAAGAAGGCAGCAAGTGACGGCACCCGCCAAATCCAACGACGCGGCCGCCACGGCGGCGCTGGAGAAGGCCCTGCGCGCCGCGGTCGACGGCGGGCTGGCGCACCTGCGGCGCATCGACCCGGATGCCGCGTCCGACCTGGACGTGGTCCGCCGGCGCGAGCAGACCGTACCCAGCATCGTGGTGGTCGGTGAGACCAAGCGCGGGAAGAGTTCGCTGACCAACGCGCTGATCGGGGTGCCGAACCTGTCCCCGGTCGACGCGGCGGTGGCGACCAGCTCCTACCTGGAGTTCGTGCACGGCAGCCAGGCGCACGCCCGGGCGTACATCCCGGGTCGGGAGGACCCGATCCCGCTGCAGATGACCGATGTGCGTGACTACGGCACCGTGCTGGGCAACCTGCCCGACGGGATCCGACCGCCGCGCCGCCTGGAGATCTTCCATCCCGCGCCGATGCTGCAGTACGCCACGCTGATGGACACCCCGGGCGTGGGCGGTCTGGACTCGCTGCACGCGGAGGTCGCGCTCGACGCGGTCGAACGGGCCACCGCGCTGCTGTTCGTCGTCGACGCGTCCGCCCCGTTCTCGCAGCCCGAGCTGAACTTCCTCATCGAGGCCAGCAAGCGGGTCAACATGGTCATCTTCGCGTTGACGAAGGTCGACGCGTACCCGGGTTGGCGCACCATCCTGGACGACAATCGGTCCCTGCTGCGCGCGCACGCGCCGCGGTTCGCGTCGGCACCGTTCTTCCCGGTGTCCTCCCGGCTGGCGGAGCTTGCTCTGCGGATGCCCAAGGAGGCCGCCGCGGAGATCGTGAAGGAGTCCCGGGTCGCCGAGCTGCAGCACGCCCTGATCGGGTTGGCCGCCAAGGGCACCGCGCTCAAGACCGCGAACACGCTGCGTGCCGTGCGTACCGAGTTCGTCCGGCTCGACATCGGCGTCGGTGACCGGATGAAGTCCGCCGACCCGGACCCGGCGCTGCTGGACCGGCTCAAGGAGGAACGCGGCAAGGTCAACGCGCGTAAGCGCAGCGAGACCAAGCAGTGGTCGCTGGCGCTCAACACCGAGACCCAGCGGGCCCGGGTGGAGGCGCAGAGCCGACTCCGGCAGTACATGACCAAGCTGCAGGAGGACTTCACCAAGAGCATCGAGAAGGGCGGCGGCACCAAGCAGCTGCCCTACGACGTGGACCGGGCCCTGTACGCGGTGTCGGTGCGGCTGTCCGGCGAGCTGGAGCATCGGTTCCGGGTGATCGGGCAGCGGATCCTCGCCAGCGTGTTCACCCCGCAGGAACTCAACTACGTGCTGCGCCGGCTCAACGCCCGGCTGCGGCACGCGCTGGCCAGCAAGCCGCAGAAGGAGAGCGGCGGCGACTCGTCGATGGTCGTGATGGCGTCGATGGGTTCGGCGGTCAGCATGGGCCGGCTGGCCATGACCGGCGGTTCCGCGGCCGCGTCCGCGTTGGGCGCCGCCGCCGTCGGCGGTGTCGTGGTCCCCGTGATCGGTGTCGGGGTCGGCCTGGCCATCGGCGCGTTCATGATGTGGAAGCGCAAGGGCCAGGCCAGCAAGCAGCAGGCGAAGACGTGGCTGCGGGAGGTGCTCGGCGAGGCCCGGGCCTCGCTGTCCGACGACATCGCCACCCGGTTCACCGACCTGCAGTACGCGCTGACCCTGGCCCTGGACGAGGCGATCGAGCGCCGGCTCAAGCAGCTCGACGGCCAGATCGCCGAGATCGACAAGACGATGGTCGAGGACAAGACCAGCCGGCAGAAGAAGAAGGCCGACCTGCAGAAGGAACGCGAGACGCTGCGGGCACGTATCAAGCAGCTGGACGAGGTGCTGATCAAGTCGCGGCACATCGCGCCGAGCGCGCCCGCGGACACGCAGGCGGGAGGGTAGTCGTCATGGAGCACGACGGAGCGGGTGACTGGGAGGCGACGGAGCCGCCCTTCGACGGCCAGGACGACACCTCCGGTCTCGGTGAGCCGCTGGGTGGCGACAATGACCCCGGCGACATGCCCGACGCTCCGGGCGAGCCGGACACCGGGGACGACCCGCTCGACGACAGCAGCTTCGGTGACCCCGAGGCGGACGACGGCGACGGTGACGACCTGGAGTTCACCGACCTGTCCGACGACCAGGGCGGCACCGCGGACGACGACCCCGGTGACGACGCCGGAGACGGTCCGGACGACGAACCGGGCGACACGTCGGAACCTGTCGTCGGCGTGGACCCGGACCTGGACATGGTCGGCGACGACCCCGACTGGCACGCCGAAGACCCGTTCCCGCCGCAGCTGGACGTGGGCGAGACCCCGGAGCCGGTGGACGGCTTCCCGTGGAGCGACCCCGCCGTACTCGGCGAGGAACACGACACCGGCGACGCCGTACCCGACCCGACCTGGGCCAGCCCCGCCCCCGACGACCTGCTCAGCTACGACGCCCGCGACCTGCCCGCCGGCGCCGACCCGTGGCAGGCGCTGATCAATTCCGACGACCCCGCGACCAGTTCACTGGCCCGCTGGTGGAGTCCCGACGCCTGAGCGTCGGGCGGTAGGCGTCGCGCCGCGACCGGCGTCGGGTGCGCCGGGCTCCGGCGACTTCTGACAGGCCGCGCTCGGTGCGCTGAAGGTTCGGCGTGCCGACGGCATGACGGCCCGGCCAGGTCGGCTCACACGCGGTCAGTGGCGGGTCGCGCCGGGCGGATCTCCGTCCCGGCACGACCAGACAACGACCGGACGGTCCCGGTCACTGCCCGAGGGGTCACTGCCCGAGGGCGATGAACAGCAACCCGACGAAGCCGAGGACCAGCAGCACCGCCACCATGAGGGTGACCACCACGGCCGGCTCCTGGTACCAGCGCTTCGAGGAGGCGCCGGAACCGGTGTCCACCGGCGAGATCGAAGCCGGCGGAGTGGAGGTCACCGCCGACATCGGGCGCGGCGCCGGGTTGGGCCGCATCGGCACCGCCGCCGGCACCTGTCGGGGAGCCTGCGTCGCCACCGGAC
>JBAUUM010000706.1:0-7018 GCA_049582705.1 Actinocatenispora sp. | reverse complement strand
GAGCAGACAAGCTACCCGCTGACCGTCGCGGTCACCGTCGGCCGGGAACTGCTGGTGCGCCTGTCGTACCGGCCGGACCGCTGGGACGCCACTGGTGCCCGGTGGCTGGTGGACCAGCTCCTGACGGCGCTGGAGTCGATGGCGGCGCATCCGGGCCGTCCGACCGGCCGGGTCGACGTGCTCGCCGGCGACGAGCTGCGGGCCGTGCGCACCGACCAGGAGGCCGCCGGTCCCGGGCACGCCGCTCCACCGCTGGCGGAGCTGGTCGCCCGGCAGGTGCGCCGTACCCCGGACGCGCCGGCGATCACCGTCGGTGCCGAGACCCTCAGCTATGCCGAACTGGACGAGCGTGCCGGCCGGCTGGCCGCGCGACTGCGGGCGTCGGGCGTGGGTCCCGACCGGATCGTGGCGGTGTGCGCGGACCGCAGCGTCGAACTGGTCGTGGCGTTGCTCGCGGTGCTGCGCGCCGGCGGCGCGTACCTGCCGCTCGACCCCGGCTACCCGCGTCGGCGGCTCGGCTACATGCTCGCCGACAGCGGCGCCGAGCTGCTGCTGTTCGGCACGGCGCAGGCGGAGACCGTCGAGGGTCTGGGCGACGGCCGGGTACGGCTGGTCGAGCTGACCTCGCAGCCGGACGGCGACACGGGGCCGGCGGTCGACCCCGCGCCCACGGCCACCCCGGACGACCTGGCGTACGTGATCTACACGTCCGGCTCGACCGGGGCACCGAAGGGCGTGGCCACCACGCACCGCGCCATCGGCAACCGGCTGCTGTGGATGCAGGAACGGTACGGGCTGACCGGCGACGACGTGGTGCTGCAGAAGACGCCGTCCAGCTTCGACGTGTCGGTGTGGGAGTTCTTCTGGCCGCTGATCTCCGGGGGCCGACTGGTACTGGCCCGGCCCGACGGTCACCGGGACCCGGCGTACCTGGCGGAGCTGATCGCCCGGGAGCGGGTCAGCACGGTGCACTTCGTACCGTCCATGCTGCGGGCGTTCCTGGAGCAGGGCGACACGTCCGGCTGCCGGTGCCTGACCCGGGTGCTGTGCAGCGGCGAGGAGTTGCCGGCACCGCTGGCCCGGCAGGCGGTCGACGCCCTCGGCGTCGAGCTGCACAACCTGTACGGGCCCACCGAGGCGGCCGTCGACGTCACCTCGTGGCGGTACCGACCGGACGCCGACACGACCGTGGTGCCGATCGGCCGGCCGATCGCCGGCACCCGGGTGCACCTGCTGGACCGTTGGCTGCGGCCGGTACCGGTCGGCGCCCCGGGCGAGGTGTACCTCGGCGGGATCGGCCTGGCCCGCGGGTACCTGGGCCGCCCGGCGCTGACCGCGGAGCGGTTCGTGCCGGACCCGTTCGGGGCCACGCCCGGCGGACGGCTGTACCGGACCGGCGACCTGGCGCGGCGCCGCGACGACGGTGCCGTGGTGTTCCTCGGCCGGCTGGACGATCAGGTGAAGCTGCGCGGCTTCCGGATCGAGCTGGGCGAGGTGGAGGCGCGACTGGCCGAGCATCCCGACGTGCGGGCCGCCGCGGCGGCCGTGCACCGGGATCCGGCCGGGTCCGGTCGCCTGGTCGGGTACCTGGTGCCCCGGGCGGCGGAACCACCGGGCAGCGCGGAGCTGCGCGAGTTCGCGTCGCGGACGCTGCCCGAGTACATGGTGCCGAACGTCTTCGTGACCCTGCCGGAGCTGCCCCTGACGCCCAGCGGGAAGCTGGACCGGGCGGCGCTGCCCGAACCGACGCGCGCCGAGCGACCGGTGCGCCGCGAACCGACCGGCGACACCGAGCGGGCGCTCGCCGGGATCTGGCGGCAGGTGCTGGACCTGCCCGAGGTCGGGACCGACGACGACTTCTTCGAACTGGGCGGCCATTCGCTGCTGGCGATGCGGGTCATCGCCCGGGCCTCCCGCGAGCTGCCGGCGGGCAGCGCCCCGCTGAGCGTGATGGACCTGTTCTCGCATCCGACGGTGGCGGAGCTGGCGCGACTGGCCGAGGGTGGCCGGGACGGGTCGGTGGGGCTGCTGCACCGGATGACGCCGCCGCGCACCGGCGTGCGGGCCAGCCTCGTCTGCGTGCCGTACGGCGGGGGCAGCGCCGCGGTGTTCAAGCCGCTCGCCGACGCGCTGGACGAACGGCACGCCCTGTACGCGGTGGCGCTGCCCGGACACGACCCGGGCGTGCCCGGCGAGCCGCTGCGGCCGCTGCCCGAGGTGGTCAACGCCTGCGCGGACGAGATCGACGACGTCGCCGGGCCGCTGATCGTGTACGGGCACTGCCTCGGCGGCAGCGCGACGGCCGTGGCGCTGGCCCAGGAGCTGGAGCGCCGTGGCCGGGAGGTGCTCGGCGTGTACATCGGCGGCAGCTTCCCGTCGGCAAAGCTGCCCGGCCGACTGTTCCGGGTTCTCGCCAGGCTGTTCCCCACCGGCCGGTTCACCGGCGACCGGTCCTACTACAACTTCGTCAGGTCGCTCGGCGGAGTCACCGAGCCGTTGGCCGACGCGGAGATGCACCTGCTGGCGCGGGCGCTGCGGCACGACTCCCGGGAGGCGGAGGAGTACTTCTCCGGGCAGTACACCGACGGCGGCGCCGTGCCACGACTGCGCGCGCCGATCGTCTCCGTGGTCGCCGACCGCGACCCGACCACGGACATGTACCAGGAGCGGTACCGGGAGTGGCTGCACTTCAGCGAGCGGGTCGAGCTTGTGGTGCTGCCCGGCGCGGACCACTTCTTCGTGCGCGGCCAGGCGGAGCCGCTGGCCGGGATCGTCACCGCGGAGCGCAACCCCGCCGCTCCGCAGCGGGCCGGGCAACCGGAGCGCTCGACGCCGGCCGAACGGCCGGAAAGCGTGGCACGGCCGGAGATCGCGGCGCGGCCGGCACCCGCGGCGCAGGCAACACGGCCGGAGAGCGCGGCGCGGGCGGCACGGGCGGAGCCACTGGCCCGGTCGGCGGCGGAACCGGTGGGCGAGCCGTCCCGGCTGGCCAGCCTGCGCCGGTTCAGCGCGATCACCGCCGGCGAGCTGGTCTCGCAGATCGGCTCCGGCCTGACCGCGTTCGCGGTGGGTCTGTGGGTCTACCTGAGCACCGGGTCGCTGACCGAGTTCGCGTTGGTGGAGATGTTCGCGACGCTGCCGGGGGTGCTGCTCACGCCGCTGGTGGGCGCCGTGGTGGACCGCACCAGCCGGCGGCGGGTGATGGCGGTGGCCAACACCGTCGCCGGCGCCGCCCAGGCGGTGCTCGCGGTACTCGCCTTTGCCGGGCACCTGGGCATCGGCACGATCTATCCGCTGCTCGCGGTGGTCTCGCTGGCAATGATGTTCGAGCGGGTCGCGTTCCTGTCGGCGATCCCGCAGCTGGCGCCGAAGCGGTACGCGTTCCGCCTCAACGGCATCGTGCAGGTCGCGATGGGCCTCGCGCAGGTCGTCGCGCCGCTGCTGGCGGTGGCGGTGCTGCACGCGTTCGGTGTGACGGGGGTACTGGGCGTGGACGCGGTCAGCTTCGCCGCGGTGACGGTGGTGCTGCTCGCGGTGCGGTTCCCCGCCACGCAGCCGCGACTGCGCCGCGAGTCGCTGCGGGCCGAGATCGCCCACGGCTTCTCCTACGTACTGGGTCGGCGCGGCCTGCGCGACCTGCTCGTCTACTTCGCGGCGCTCAGCGTGTTCACCGCTCCGGTCTTCCTGCTGGTGACTCCCCTGGTCCTGCCGTTCAGCACGGTGGGCACCGTCGGCACCCTGCTGGTGGTGGCGGGCGCCGGCAGCATCGTGGGTGGGCTGGTGATCAGCCTGTGGGGTGGGCCGGCGCGGGTGATGGCCGGTGTGCTCGGCTCGACGGTCGTCGGTGGTGCGGCGATCGCGGCGGTCGGGCTGCGTCCGACGGTCCCGCTGATCGGCGCCGCGTTGTTCGTCTACCTGCTCAGCGCCGCGGTGTTCCAGGGCTGCTACGCGACCATGGTGCAGCTACGGGTGCCGCCGCTGCTGCAGGGCCGGGTGTTCGCGTTCGTCCAGATGGTGTCGCTGGGTGCGGCACCGTTGGCGTACGTGGCGGCCGGGCCGCTGGGCGAGCGGGTGTTCGAGCCGCTGCTGGCCCGGGGCGGTCCGCTGGCCGGTACGGTCGGCGCGGTCATCGGCACCGGGCCAGGACGCGGCATCGCGCTGATGTACGTGCTGGCCGGGTTGGCGATCGTCGCGCTCACGGTGGCCGCGCGCCGGCGACCGGCGTTGTGGAACCTGGAACGGGCGCTGCCCGAGGAGCCGACCCCGCCGGGGCCGGTGGGACCGCAGGAGGGTGACGGGCATGGCTGAGGTGCTGGTACCGGACATGCTGGCGGCCCGGGCGGCGGAAGCACCCGATGGGGTTGCGCTGGTGCTCGACGGGGTCGGACAGCTGACGTTCGGCCAGTGGCACGAGAAGGCGGGGCGGGTGGCGCACGCGCTGCGCGCGCGGGGGGTCGCCCCCAGCGACCGGGTCGCACTCGTGGTGTCCACAGTGGACTGGCTGGACCTCGCCGTCGGGTACTTCGGGGTGCTGCGGGCCGGCGCGGTGGCGTTGCCGCTGTCCGCGCGGCTCGCCGGGCCGGAACGTGCGGCCGCCGCCGGCCAGGCCGGCTGTGTGGGCACGCTGTGGGGCGTCGACGCGGCGGCCGGCACCGACGGGACGCTGCCGGGTTGGTCCGCCCCGCTGTCCGAGCTGACGGCAGAGGGGGGTCCCGACATCCTGGACCGGGTCGGACCCGACCACCCGGCGCAGCTGCTCTACACGGCCGGCACCACGGGCACACCGAAGCTGGTCGCGGCCAGCCACCGCAACGTGCTCGCCGGCTGGGTGCCGGGCGCCGGCACGGCGCACCAGCCGGGCCGGTACTTCGTGCACGCCACGCCGGTGGCGTGCAACGCGGGGCAGGTCACGCTGCTGCATCCGTTGCAGGAGCCGCACACCGCGGTACTGCTGCCCCGGTTCGATCCTCGCCGGTACGCGGAGCTGGTGCAGCGGCACGCGGCCGACCACACGCTGCTCGTGCCGGCCATGGCCTCCTGGCTGGTCGAGTCGGGCAACCCCGACGGGTACGACCTGTCGTCGGTGCGCAGCGTCGCGCTGACCGCCGCGCCGGCCACACCGGCGCTGCTGGCCGCGGTGGACCGGACGTTCCCCGCGGCGAGGGTGACCAACTGCTACACCTCGACCGAGGCGTGGCCGGCGATGACGGCGATGGACTACGACCCGACCCGACCCGGGGCGCTGGGCCGGCCGCTGCCCGGCCAGCGGGTCGAGGTCGTCGGCCCGGACGGCGGGTCGCTGCCGGCCGGCGAGACGGGCGAGATCGCCCTGGCCACCGGCGGCATTCCGGCGCGCGGCTACCTGGGCGACACCGAGTCCTCCGGCGCGGTCTTCGCACAGGGCCGGGTACGCACCGGCGACCTCGGGTACCTCGACGACGACGGCTACCTGTACCTGGTCGACCGACGCAGCGACCTGATCGTCACCGGCGGGATGAATGTGTCCTGTCTGGAGGTCGAGGGCGCGTTGGCCGGGCACCCGGCCGTCGCGGAGGCGGCCGTGACCGGGCTGGACCATCCCACCCTGGGCACGATGGTCGCGGCGGCGGTCGTCACCCGCCGACCGGTGCCGGTCGCGGAGCTGCGGGACTGGCTGCGACCACGGCTGGCCGACTACAAGCTGCCCGCGGTCGTGCTGCCCGTCGACGAGCTGCCCCGCAACGAACTGGGCAAGGTGCTCCGGTCCCGACTGCGCGCGGTGCTCACCGCAGGCATGGCGGCGGACGGAGCGGCGGCCACCACGCCGGTACCGCCCCGGACCGACGACGAGCGGATACTGCTGCGCGCCTGGTGCGAGGTGCTGGGCCGCTACGACCTGGGCGTCGAACACGACTTCATCGCCGTGGGCGGGCATTCGCTGGCCGCGTTCCAGATCGCGGAACTGGCCTCCGCCTCGCTGTCCGTTCCGCTGCCCCGCAGCCTGCTGCTGACCACACCGACGGTCGCGGCGCAGGCGACCGCGGTGGCGGCGCTGCGGCGGGACGGCACCGCCGCGGTCAGCACCCCGATCCGGCGCCGCCGCCGACCGTCGGGCCGTCCGGGCGGGCCCTCACAGTCCTGACAGCGGCGTGCCCGGGTCGTCGACCAGCCGGTCCAGCGCCCGCCCGAACGCCGACAGCAGCCCCTCCGCGGTCGAACCGGACACCAGCAGCGCGTTGACATCGAGGTGCCCGCGCAGTTCCGGGTGGGTCGCGGTGAGCGTGAGGGTGACGTTCTCGCCGTCCCAGTCGTGCTCGTCCCGCTCCACCGGCTGCGGCGCGGTGGGGCGCGGACGCATCAGCGCACCCGCCAACGGCAGCTCGCCGGCGTCGGCGGGCAGCAGGTTGAACCACACCTCGAACAGCCGCGCCAACGCCGGTCCCCGGCCGGGCGCCCCAGGACTGTCCTTTGTGGACGGCTCTGCCGCCCCGAGGATCCGCCCGGCCACGGTACGCAGCGGCACCCGGGCGTGCTCGTGGGCGTCCAGGACCGACATCCGGACCCGGGACAGCAGCTCCGCGCCGGTCGGATCGTCGGACAGCTCCGGCCGGAACACGGTGGCCTGGGCCAGCAGGCCGATCATCGTCTCGTACTCGGCCCGGTCCCGGCCGGCGAACAGCGACGCGACGGCCAGGTCCCGACTCCCGGTGGCAGTGTGCAGGGCGGCCAGGAACGCGGTCAGCAGCACCATGAACGGACTGGTCCGCTGCGCCCGGGCGAAGGCCCGCAGCCGGTCGGCGCGCGGCTCCGGCCAGCGGAACGGGTACCGCTCCCCCGCGTAGCCGCGGACCTCCGCTCGCGGCCGCACCGTCAGGACCGCCAGCGGTGCCGGCAGCGGCAGCGGCACCGAACTCCAGTACTTCTCGGCGGCGGCGAGCCCACGCTCCACCGCGTCCCGCTCCGCCGCGACGAGGTCCCCGTAGCCCGCCGGGGCGGCGCGCCCCGTGTCGGCGCGTCCGGGGTCGGCGTCGCCCGTGCC
>JBAUUM010000705.1:0-9734 GCA_049582705.1 Actinocatenispora sp. | reverse complement strand
GCCGCGGCGCTGGCGCGCGGGCTGGCTGCTGGCACTGAGCATCGTCGTGCTCCTGGTCGGCATCCTCGCCGTCAGCGCCTGGGCCTCGCCCGCCGCGCCGCAGCAACCCCCGCCGAACCCGCCGCTGCCGATCCCGACCGTCGATCCGTGCACGCCGAATTCGCCGTTGCCGGTGTGCCAACTGCCCGCGCCGACGACGACCAAGCCGCTGCCCACGCTGCCGTTGCCGCTCCCGACTGGGGTGCCGGCGCCCACGACGTGCAGCTTCCCCGGCCAGATCGGCTGCACCCCGTCCGCCCCGACCACGCCGGGCCAGCTGACGACGACTCCGAGCACGCCGTGCACCGGTGAGGACTGCATCCCGCAGCCGAGCACACCACCGCCGGGCACCGGCCCGCAGCAACCCGGCAACGGCAACGGCGACAGTGACTCGGACTGCGGGATCACCGACATCGGCGGGTGCATCACCGAGGCCATCAACTCGGCGTTCCGCAGCGTCGTCGACGCCGCACTGTCCCCGATCCTGGAACTGATCGGGCACACCGCGCTGTCCACCCCGGCGATCAGCGACCTGCCCGGCATCGGCGAGCTCTGGAACAACTCCTGGGAGCTCGTCCTCGCCCTCTACGGCTTCTTCATCCTCGGCGGCGGCATCCTGCTGATGGGCCACGAGAGCGTCCAGTCGCGCTACTCGATCAAGGAGATCGGGCCGCGGATCCCGATCGCGTTCCTGGCCTCGGCTCTGTCGCTGTTCTTCGCCGACAAGTTCATCAAGCTCGCCAACGCCCTGACCCTGGGCGTGCTCGGCGACGGGGTGAACGCCCCCTCGCTGGGCAACACGCTCCAGGAAGCCGTCCAAGGGATTCAGAACGGCGGGCTGTTCATCATCCTGGTCGGCCTGGTCCTCGTGGTCGTGGGTCTGGCCCTGCTGGTCGTCTACGTGGTCCGGATCGTCATCACCCTGGTCCTGATCATCAGCGGACCGCTGTTCCTGATGTGTCACGCCTTGCCGCACACCGATCCGCTCGCGCGCTGGTGGTGGAAAGCGCTCACCGCGACCTTGGCGATCCAGTTCGCTCAGGCGCTGGTGCTGATCACCGCGGTGCGCACGTTCCTGTCGGGCGGCGTGCATCTGTTCGGCTCGACGCTGTCCGCGCTGGGCACGCTGGTCGCCGCGATCGCCTTGTTCTTCATCCTGTTCAAGATCCCGTTCTCGGGCTTCGGGGTGCTGACCGAGATTGACGTACAGGCCACCTTGAAGGCGAAACTCGGGGAGGAGAGCGAGCCGTACCTGATCTTGGGGGCGTGCAACCCCCAGTTGGCGCATCAAGCACTCGATATCGACCGCCGGATCGGGCTCTTGCTGCCCTGCAACGTCGTGGTGCGCGCGGACGGGGAGGCTACCGTGGTGGAAGCCTTGGACCCGCAGGTGATGGTCAGCGTGCCGGAGGACTCGCGGCTGCAGCCCATTGCCGACGAGGCCGGACGGCGGTTACGAGCCGCCTTGCATGCGGTGGGAGACCGGTGACGTCCTTCGTCCCGCGTCACCATCCGGCGCCGGCCTGAGCCGGTCCACGGCCGACATCAGCCCGCGTCGAGAAGCTGTTCCACGTGAACGTATGACTGTTCCACGAACTCGCCACCGGCCGGCGCCACCCGCGCGCGGCGGCGACCGTCCGGGCGCGGCTGAGGCTCTCCACCCCCGCTGTGTTGTCGCACCTTCGGCGGGGAATACATACCCCTGGGGGTAGGTTGCGCAGAGTGGAGGTGGGGCATGGAGATGACACCCGAATTGGTCGGTGACGCGCTGGTGCGGCTGCGCCGGGCGCAGGGACAGCTGGCCGCGGTGATCGGCATGATGGAGGCCGGTGAGGACTGCGCGACCGTGCTGACCCAGCTCGCGGCAGTATCGCGGGCATTGGATCGCGCCGGATTCAAGGTCGTGGCCAGCGGAATGCGGTATTGCCAGGCCGCCCGCGACCGTGGCGAGGAGCCACCGATGACCGAGGCCGAACTGGAGAAACTTTTCCTGGCTTTGGCCTGAGCGCCGGAACGAGAGCGCGGACACGGGTTTGACAGATACCCCACGGGGTACATGCCGAATGGCGGTCGGACATGGGAGTACGGGAAGCAACCGTCGACGACTTGGAGCGGGCACTGGACGAGGGTGCCCGACTGGTGGACGTGCGTTCGCCGGGCTAATACGGGCAGGGACATGTGCCCGGCGCGGTGAACGTGCCGGTGGAGCAGGTGGACGCCGCCGGTCGGAATTGGGCCGATCAGCAGGTGTGGGTGATCTGCCAGTCCGGCACCCGCAGCCTGCGTGCCGCCGAGGCGTTGGCCGCGATGGGGGTGGACGCCGTTTCGGTGGCCGAAGGGACCGTGGGCTGGCAACGCGGCGGCCGGGCGGTGCGCACCGGCGCGAGCTGACCACTGATGACAGGTGAAGGAGAGATCGGCATGCTGGACGTAGAGGTGATCGAGACGTCGTCGCTGGGCGATCGCAGCTATCTCGCGCACGACGGCGAGGTGGCGGTCGTCGTGGACCCGCAACGCGACATCGACCGGGTACTCGCGCTGGCGGGTCGTCTCGACGTGCGAATCGTGTGGGTCCTGGAAACGCACGTGCACAACGACTACGTGTCGGGTGGGCTGCAACTCGCGCGGCTCAGCGGAGCTCGCTACGGGATCGCCGCCGACGACGACGTGCCCTTCGACCGGGTACCGCTGCGCGATGGCGACGTCCTGGACGTGTCGGAGCGGATGCGTGTCCGGCCGGTCGCGACGCCGGGGCACACGTTCCACCACCTGTCCTACATCCTGGACGGCCCGACCGGGCCGGAGGGTGTGTTCACCGGTGGCTCACTGCTGCTGGGCACCACCGGGCGCACCGACCTGCTGGGCCAGGACCACGCACACGACCTCGCTCGCCGGCAGCACTCGTCCGCGCAGCGGCTGGCGCAGTTGCTCCCCGACGGCGCGCAGGTGTGGCCCACCCACGGTTTCGGCAGCTTCTGCTCGGCCACCCAGGCGTCCGGGGACGCGTCCACGATCGGGCGCGAGCGGCAGATCAACCCAGCGTTGACGCTGGCCGAAACCGAGTTCGTCGAACAGACCCTGGCCGGGTTGGACGACTTCCCCGCCTACTACGCCCACATGGGTGTCCGCAACGCCGCCGGCCCGGAACCGATCGACCTCACCCCGGCCCGCACCGCCGATCCGGCCGAACTGCTCCAGCGGGTCGAGGCCGGAGAATGGGTGGTGGACCTGCGCTCGCGCAAGGCGTTCGCACATTCGCACCTCACCGGCACGGTCAGCTTGGGCCTGGACGGGCCGATGGCAACCTGGCTCGGCTGGCTCATCGACTGGGGTGCCCCGATCACGCTGCTCGGCGAGACCGCCGACCAGGTTGCCCAGGCACAGCGGGAACTGGTCCGGATCGGGATCGACCGACCCGCCGCCGCGGCCACCGGGGAACCCGCGCAGTGGGCCGGTGACCACGCCGACCGGGTCGCCGGGCTGGCGACGGCGTCGTTCGGCGACCTGGCCGCGGCTTTGGCGGGCCGCGGCCCCGACGGGCTTCCGGAGCCCGCCGTGGTGCTGGATGTCCGGCTCCCCAACGAATGGCGCGAGTTCCATGTGCGCGACGCCGTGCACATCCCGCTGCCGGAGCTTCCGCAGCGGGTCGGCGAACTGCCCGCGGGAGCGGTGTGGGTGCACTGTGGCAGTGGCTACCGCGCCGCCGCCGCGGCGTCGCTGCTGGCCCGCACCGGCCGCACCGCGGTGCTCATCGACGATGCCTTCGACCACGCCGAGACCGCCGGCGTGCCGATGGCGGCCTGACCGATGCTGATCGCCGCCGCCCTGGCCGGTCTGCTGATCGGGCTGGCGCTGGGCCTGCTCGGCGCCGGCGGATCGATCCTGGCTGTCCCAGCCCTCGTCTACGCCGCCGGGCAACCTCTCGCCTCGGCCATCCCCGCATCGCTGCTGGTCGTCGGCGTCTCTTCGGCCGCCGCAGTGGTGCCGAGGCTGCGGGCCGGGACCGTGCGGTGGCCGGTCGCGCTGGTCTTCGGCGCCGCCGGTATCCCCGCCGCGTTCGGCGGCACGGCGCTGGGACGGTTGCTGCCACCACGTGTGCTGTTACTCGGTTTCGCCGCGTTGATGGCGGTCGTCGCGATCCGGATGCTCACCGAGCACCGCAGCAGCGGCGGTGCGTGCCGCACCAGCGGCGGCCGGATCAGGTGGCGAACCTGCTTGCCCAAAGCACTCGCCGCGGGCGCCGTCGTCGGTGTGCTGACCGGGTTGTTCGGAGTCGGCGGTGGATTTCTCATCGTGCCCGCACTGACCCTGCTGCTGGGCCTGGACGCCGCCGAAGCCGTCGCCACGTCGCTGATCATCATCGTCATCAACTCCGCCGCAGGCTTCGCAGCCCACGCCGACGCCCCCGTGGACTGGGCCACCACAGCTGTTTTCGGCGGCGCGGCCATCCTTGCCGCCCTCGCGGCCGGACGTCTGGCCACTCGGCTACCCGAGCGAGCGGTACGCCGCGGATTCGCCTATCTCGTCCTGGTCATCGCCAGTGCCATCGCGGTGACCGCCATCGTGGCTCCCGCCACCTTGCCCACCCGATGATCATTCGCGGTGGCCTGGCTACGAGACGTCTCAGCTCGCTGTCCGGGACCTACCGTTGTGGAGCAGGCGGAGGTGTTCGGACTCGCCCAGCAGCTCCAGCCGCCGGTATAGCAGAGGGTTGTCGGTGGACTGACTTTGATGGCAGCTGATGGCCTGCCGTTGCAGAGCCCGAGAAACGGGAAGGACATGATCGACCTCTTCGGGGGCCGTTCCGATCAGGGCCGTCCCGAACTCCGCGTTGAGCTGATCGGCGATCCGGGCCGGGAGTGTCCAGCCAAGCACGGGCAGGCCCAGCTCGTCCGCGGCGGCGAGGGCGGCTTCGGTCGCCCGCACGTGATCGGGGTGGGATGTCACGCCGCCGGGATCGAATGCCAGCAGGTAGGCCGGATCCACTTCGGCTGCCACCGAGCGCACGTGGGCGACGAGGTCGCCGAGTGGGACGTCGGCCAGAGACCCGTCGGCATAGTCGAGCAGGACTGTGCGCTGCAGACCCAGCACTTCTGCCGCCCCGTCCAGCTCGCGGGCCCGCAGGGTGCCCAGGTCGTCATGGTTTCCGCCCAGCGTGGAAGCCTCGCCGTGGGTGAAACAGAGCACCGTAGCCGAGGTGTCCTCCCGGGACACCTGTTCGAGCACCGCACCGAGCCCGAACGACTCGTCGTCAGGGTGTGCGACCACCACCAGCATGGCTTCCGCGGAGTTCAGCAGACCGCGGACCAATGCGGGGCCGGACATCGGGTTCGCATTCGTTTCCATACTCCACATATACCCCCGGGGTATCGCGCTGCAACGCTCCAATGCGGATTCATGACCCAGCAGAGTCGGGCGACCCAATACCCGGGAGCAGTGCGAGGAAGGTGCGCATCACTCTTCAGCCGGCGATACATCTCTCCAGGCGGAGGCATCCGAACGACGAAGCCGGCCTTCCACTGCTGGCGTAACCAACTGTCGCCCCAGGCCAAGCAAGTCGTTCTGATCGACGCACCGCAGGAACCCCGAACCTCAACGGGTGCGAGTTCCGACCAATAGCACCCTCACAGAAACTCCGATTCGCCACTAGCTTTCACGAGTCGGCGACACGCCTCGATCTCGAATTGCACCGTCACACCCTGGAACCACCCACACGCCAGAGCGTACTGAACACCTGCGCGGAGCAGCAGATCCCGCTCCGCTCCGCGGGGGACTGTAAAACGTTCGTTTGACAGGCCCCCCGGGGTCGTACGGTCGAAGAGCGAAGCGGAGATGGCTAGTGACTGCCGGCGAGTTCGCCGCTGAGCCGATCGTGCATGGTCGCGCTGGGCGCGTTCAAGCCGACGATCTCCACCGTCTTGCCGCGGGCGGCGTACTTGGTGGTGACCGCGTCGAGCGCGGCGACGGTGGAGGCGTCCCAGATGTGCGCGGCGGTCAGGTCGATCAGCACGTTGTCCGGGTCGCCGGCGTAGTCGAACTGCGTCACCAGGTCGTTGCTGGAGGCGAAGAACAACTGCCCGGTGACGGCGTAGACAACCTGGCCACCCTCGGGATCGGTCACCGCGGTCACCTCGGCCAGGTGTGCGACCCGGCGGGCGAAGATCACCATCGCGGTGAGGGTCCCGACGACGACGCCGATGGCGAGGTTGTCGGTGCCCACGACGACGGCGACGGTGACGACCATGACCGTGATCTCACCGGCGGGCATCCGCTTGAGCGTGGCCGGCGCGATCGAGTGCCAGTCAAAGGTCCCGAATGCGACCAGGACCATGACGGCGACCAGCGCGGCCATCGGGATCTTCGACACGACCGGACCGAAGACCAGGCACAGGATCATCAGGAACACCCCAGCGAGGAAGGTGGACAACCGGGTCCGGGCGCCGGCGGTCTTGACGTTGATCATCGTCTGGCCGATCATCGCGCACCCGCCCATGCCACCGAAGAAGCCGGTGACGACATTGGCGATGCCCTGGCCGATCGATTCGCGGGTCTTGTTCGAGTGGGTGTCGGTGATGTCGTCGACGAGCTTCGCCGTCATCAGCGACTCCATCAACCCAACCAGAGCGAACGCCAGCGCATACGGCGCGATCGTAGTCAGCGTCGCTGTCGTGAACGGCACGTCGGGCAGGCCGGGGATCGGCAGCGACGACGGCAACGCGCCCTTGTCGCCGACTGTCGGCACCGCGACGCCCGCAGCTACGGTCAGCACCGTCAGCGCGACGATCGACACCAGCGGCGCCGGGATCACCTTCGTGACCTTCGGGAACACCAGCATCAGCACGAGACCGCCCGCGAAGAGCGGATAGACCGCCCACGGCACATCGATCAGGTTCGGCACCTGCGCCAGGAAAATCATGATCGCCAGTGCGTTGACGAACCCGACCATGACGCTGCGCGGGACGAACCGCATCAGCTTGGCCACACCGAGTGCGCCGAGAGCGATCTGGATCAGCCCACCCAGGATGACGGTGGCGACCAGATGCCCCAGGCCGTACTCCCTGGCCAGCGGGGCGACAACGAGAGCGATCGCACCGGTCGCGGCGGAGATCATCGCGGACCTGCCGCCGACGATCGAGATGACGACCGCCATCGTGAACGAGGCGAACAAACCGACGCTGGGACTCACCCCGGCGATGATCGAGAACGAGATCGCTTCGGGGATCAGCGCCAACGCCACCACCAGACCGGCGAGCACCTCGGTGCGGGCCACCTTGGGCGACAGCCACGCCGGACGCGCACCACGCAGACGCGACAGAGACAAGGAATTCGACACGAACCAACCAGACATGCTTAGAGCGCGCCACGAAGCGCGCAAGGAATCAACGACCACTGCCGGGGCAGCGGACAGACAGCAAGAACTCGGACCGGCCAGCGACGAATTCGACTACCGCAAGCCGACCACATCGGCAGCGAACTAGATCGGGCGGATCACCGCACCAGGTACGGCAAGCACACGCGCTCCTCGGCTCTGCAACGAAGCCGGGGGCGTCGGCGACCCCGGTGGACGACACAGGGCACTTCACGCCGCCCTCAACTCTTACCTTACGTTAGGTGAGAGTTGCCGCTTCGTCGCCTCGCCACAGCTAACATGAGGCCGAAATCACGTCACCGCAGACGTCGGACCGGACGCTGCTCAATCTGGAATCGGTCGTCGTGGAAGGGGCAAGGTGCGGTGACGCCACGCCATCGGACGAACTCGCGAGACGGGCGCGCAGTGTGTCCGCGAACTCGTCGGCGATCCGCAGTTTCGCCTGCAGTTCGTCGCGGCTGCGCTCGGCTGCCTCGACGAACTCGGCCAGCCGCCCGCGTGGGTCCGCCAACTCCGGGGCACCGGGCACCGGATCGAGGATGGCCAGCAGTTCCCGCATCTCCTCCAGCTGAAACCCGAGCGGCTTCATACGCATGATCAGCCGCAGGCGCTCGATCTCCCGCTCCTGATACAGCCGGAACCCGCCCTGACTACGAGCACTCGGCACCACCAGGCCGACTTCTTCGTAGTACCGAATCGTGCGCAACGACAGGCCGGTGCGCTCGGCGACCTCGCCGATCTGCATCTGGCCGCCCACTCCGACCCGCCTTCCTTCGAATGTGATTCACCGTAGTGCCCCGAGCGCGCTGCTGAACTCGCCCTCGCAACGCAGCAGCCAGCCAACGACTGATCATGCCCTCGGTGCCACACCATCAACGTTCCCGGCCGCCGGCGCGGTCTCGGCCCAGGCAGCCAGCTCAGTTCGAACCGTCCGGCCGGGCGAATCCTCCCTGATCATCGCCACGAGCAGCCGGGAACGGGCGGCACCGATACGAAGCTTCCTCCGCAGCGTGTCCGCGGAGATTGGCCGACGATATGCCTCCCAGTGGCGGGCATCCTCCTCCCTCGCACGCATGAGAAGCTCGTCGTCATCCATCATCGAGGTTGTCAGCTCGCTCTGCTTGCCCACCGAGGCGGCCTCTGACTCCGGGCTGGTGGCGAGCCGGATCGATATCTCATCGTCGATTTGTTCCGGGACAGCAGCGGAGACGGTCTCATCGTGACCCACTTCGTCGGGTGTCGCTGCGTTCGCTTGGTACGTAGTGGACAAGGCCTTCAGCATGTCTGGGCCTACTTCGGCCCAGCCGATAAGCAGCAGTGGGCCGACAGCGTCGAACGCCGCCTTGCCGTACTCGGCCGCGACGATCGGGTCGGCCACGTTCAAGGCCAACGTGACCACACTGGCGAAGAGCAGCAAGCGGCGCGCTGGCTGCAACTGAACCGGCGTGGCACCGGCGAGCGCCAACTGTCGGCTGCCGAGGAGGAGCCCGAGAATTGAGAGGTCGACCGCGGGCGCGACGAGTGGCGCGACCCAGGTGGGTACGCCGAGTCGGAGCGCGAGGTTGAGGACGTTGCCGAAGCCGAACAGGAAGGTGAGGCCGACGACGACACCCATGATCACGGTGACGGCCTTAACGACGGTGGCCGCGTCCGAACCTGATCGAACTGACATAGCTGCACGACGGGTCATCGGGCACCGCCTGTTTCGGCGCGCGGGCGTCCGTGGGTGTCTCGGGTGGGGATGCCGCGTTCGCGCAGCTTGTTCAGCACCGTGGTGTGGTTGACGCCGAGGTGATCGCCGACCCGGGCCAACGACCAGCCGAGGTTGTAGAGGTGGATGGCGTCGTCGACCTGGTCGGGCGCGAGGCCGCGGCGGCGCATCGGCACGCCGTGCCGGTGGAGAATGTTGCTGACCGTTCGCCGTTCGATGCCGTAACGGTCACCCAGTTCGTACACCGTCGCGCCTGACTGGTAGTCGGCGATCAGCTGCTCGACTTGCCCTGCGCCGAGTTGCCGGGCGCGGCCGGGACGGTCGCGCTTGATCGACGGTGGCTCGGGTGTATCGAGGCTGGGAAGCTTCTCTCGGAGCTCTTCCAGGGCCCTGACCTGGTCTTTTGTGTTCGAGTAAGGTCCCCTAACCTCCACTCAATCGAGGGCGAAGTGTGTTCGCGGAGTGCGCGAACCGCTTCGCTTTCGTCATTTCATGCGCGGCTTCGCCGCGCGGCGGGGGCTTCGCCACCCGCACCCCCTGAGGGGCGGCGGGGGCTTCGCCACCCGCACCCGTGCGGGCGGGCTTCGCCACCCGCACCCCCTGCGGGCGGGCTTC
>JBAUUM010000704.1:0-15693 GCA_049582705.1 Actinocatenispora sp. | reverse complement strand
ACGCTCGCCGACCAGCAGCGCGCCGAGCCTGCGGGCGCCCGGCCGGTACCCGCCGACCACCAGGTCGTCGGTGACGACCCGCTTGACCTTGATCCAGTCCGGCGAACGCCGCCCCGGCCGGTACGGGCCGTCCAGCCGCTTGGCCACGACCCCCTCCAGACCGTTCTCCTCGGCGGCGTCGGTGGTCGCGGTGCCGTCGTCGAACCGGGGCGGCACCAGCCAGTACGGCCCGGCCGGGGCCAGCGCCTCCAGCCGGGCACGCCGCTCCCGGTACGGCAGGCCGACGAGGTCGACGCCGTCCAGCCGGAGCAGGTCGAAGATCAGGTACGTGACCGGCCGGCGGGCCGCGAGCTGTGCGGCGCGTCGGGCGTCGCGGACGTGCATCCGCTCGCCGAGCGCCTCGAACGAGGGGCCGGTGTCGAGCAGTACGGCGATCTCACCGTCGAGCACCGCGTCCGGTAACGCGCCGCCGAGCCCGGCCAGTTCCGGATAGGCGACCGTGATGTCCGTGCCGCTGCGTGCGTAGAGACGCAGCCCGTCCGCCCGTACGGCGGCGATCGCCCGGATGCCGTCCCACTTGAACTCATATGTCCAGCCGGGCCCGACCGGTAGCGGCCCCGTGGTGGCGAGCATCGGCCGGATTGGTGGCCCAGCCACCTTGTCACCCTATCGACATTGCTGCTGTCAGCAGGGGAAACGTGCATCATGGAAGGGCCGCCTCTGCGCCGGGGAAGGGAGGGCGGCATGCGGGCGATCTGGAAGGGCGCGGTCTCCTTCGGCCTCGTCTCGATCTCGATCAAGCTCTACTCCGCCACCGAGGAGAAGAGCATCCGGTTCCGCCAGGTCCACGCCGAGGACGGCGGTCGGATCCGGTACCAACGTGTCTGTTCGGTCTGCGGCAAGGAAGTCCCGTACGACCAGATCGCCAAGGGTTACGAGCTGGGCGGCGACGAGACCGTGGTACTGACCGACGACGACTTCGCGGACCTGCCCCTGTCCACCTCGCACGCGATCGACGTGCTGGAGTTCGTGCCGTCCGACCAGGTGGACCCGATCCTGTACGGCAAGAGCTACTACCTGGAGCCGGACGGCGCGGCGACCAAGCCGTACGTGCTGCTGCGGGACGCGCTGGTGGACTCGGAGCGGGTCGCGATCGTCAAGATCGCGCTGCGCCAGCGGGAGCAGCTGGCCACCCTGCGGGTACGCAACGACATCCTGGTGATGCACACGATGCTGTGGCCCGACGAGGTACGCACCCCGAGCTTCGAATTCCTGGACGACGACATCACGGTCCGGTCGCAGGAGTTGTCGATGGCCACGTCGCTCATCGACTCGATGACGGCGGACTTCGATCCGGAGGAGTACACCGACGACTACCGGGAGGCGTTGCAGGAGGTCATCGACGCCAAGGTGGCGGGTCGCGAGGTCGTCCAGGCGGCGGAGCCGAGCGAGGAACCGTCGAACACGATCGACCTGATGGCGGCGCTGCGCGCCAGCGTCGACCGGGCCCGCACCCGACGGGGCGAGTCGGAGTCGGCGCCGCGGGCGCAGAAGGCGACCGCGGGCAAGTCCACGGGCGGCAAGGCCAAGTCTGCGGCCAAGACGACCGGGAAGACCGCGAAGGCCGCCAAGAAGGCGGCGCCGGCCAAGCGCGCCGCCAAGAAGACCGGCTCGACCACGAAACGCAAGTCGGCCTGAGTTCCGCAGGTCAACGTGGTCGCCGTCGGGCACCGCCGGCACATGTGACGAACGCGGCCCCGGGGTCATGCCCTCCGGGCGGGACGCGGAGCGGCACGTTAGGCTGGCGTGCGTGCGACCGGATCTGGACATCTCGGTGCGCCACGAGCCGGATGAGACGGTCGTGGCGCTTGTCGGCGAGATCGATATACACACCGTTTCGCGACTGGTGACCGCGGTCGAGGAGAGCCTGGCCGATGGACCGTCCCGCCTCCTGCTCGACATGGGCGAGGTGACGTTCTGCGACTCGCAGGGCCTGGGCACGCTCGTCGTGCTCAACCGCACCGCGACCCGCGCCCGCAGCTCGCTGGTGCTGACCAACGTGGGCGCCTTCCTCGACCGGCTCCTCGAAGTCACCGGGCTGCGCAACGCCTTCACGATCCGCGCCTCGGAGACCCCCGGCGCCTGACGGGTCCCGCACCCGACGCCCGTTCCGGGCGTCCGACCGCTGTTCGTCCCATTCGGCTGCGGAGTCAGGCACTCGACTCGCGGTGGTCGGCACCGGTTCACCTGACGGCCACGTCCGGCGACGACGGTAGGCAACAGAGCCACCGTCGATCCCCGGAGGGGAACCATGGCCACGCCGGAAGCAGTCAAGCCCCACCCGCCTGCGGTGTCCCGCCGCGGCTTCCTGAACCGGGCCGCCACCGGTGGCCTCGGCATCGCCCTGGTCGGCAGCGTCGACACGGTGTTCGGCGCCGGGCCGGCCGACGCGCGCCCGACCGGGCGGCACCCGCGGACCGGGTACGGACCGCTGGTCCCCGACCCCGACGGCCTGCTGTCCCTGCCGGCCGGCTTCCACTACACGGTCGTCGCCCAGTCCGGCGTGAGCCGGCTGGACACCGGCGAGCCGACCCCGTCCGACCCGGACGGTACGGCGGCGTTCGCGCGGCGTGACGGCAACGGGAGCGTACTGGTCACCAACCACGAGATCGACGGCACCGAGCCGTACGGCGTGCCGCACCACACCGGACTCGTCTACGACCCCGAGGCGCACGGCGGCACCACCACGATCGAGGTCGACCGGCACGGCCGGCGGCTCCGCGAGTACGTGAGCGTGGCCGGCACGCACGACAACTGCGCCGGTGGCCGTACCCCCTGGGACACGTGGCTGACCTGCGAGGAGACCGAGGAGGTACTGGGCCGGCCACACGGCTACGTGTTCGAGGTCGACCCGTACAGCCAGGTCCGGAACCTGCACCCGAAGCCGATCAGGGCGCTGGGGCGGTACGCGCACGAGGCGGTCGCGATCGACCCCCGGCACGGCCGGATCTACCTCACCGAGGACGCCGGCGAACCCAACGGGCTGCTGTACCGGTTCACGCCGCCGCGCGCGGCGCTGCCACTGCGGTACGGCTCGCTGCGGGCGCTGGCCGACGACGCCGGCACGCTACAGGCGCTCGCCGCGTACACGGCCGGCGGCCGGTTCGTGCCGGACCTGTCCGTGGCGGCCCGGCCGGGCACCCGGTACCGCGCCGAGTGGGTGACGGTGCCGGACCGGGACGCCACCCGCACCCCGACCCGCAAGCAGTTCCGGGACGGGCAGGTCACCCGCAGCCGCAAGCTGGAGGGCATGTGGTGGGCCGACGGCGGCACGTACTTCGTGGCGTCCTTCGCCCGCGCAGAGGACGGCAGCGCCGCCGAGCACGACGGCCAGGTGTGGTTCCACGACCCGGCCGCCGGCACCATCGAGCTGCGGCTCCGCTTCGCGTACACGCCGAGCGACCAGGACGGCGACGAGGACGGCCCGGACAACATCACGGTGTCCCCGTTCGGCGGCGTGATCCTCGCCGAGGACGGGGAGGGCGTCAACCACCTGGTCGGCGCGACCGCCAGCGGCGAGGCGTTCTTCTTCGCCCGCAACGACCTGAACGACTCCGAGTTCACCGGGCCGACGTTCTCGCACGACCACCGGACCCTGTTCGCGAACATCCAGACCCCGGGGCACGTACTGGCCATCCAGGGCCCGTTCCGCCACCAGCGCTGAACCGGTCGCGGCGGCCCGGCCGCGGACCGGACGGCCCGGTACGTCCTCTGCCGGAGGATGGTGCCGGGCCGGTAGCGTTCCCGGGTATGACGACGCCCGTACCGCCGGTGGCGAAGAAGGTACCCGCGAGCCGTACCCACCACGGCGACACCGTGATCGACGAGTACGCGTGGCTGGCCGAGAAGGACAATCCGGAGACCATCGCGTACCTGGAGGCGGAGAACGCCTACACCGACCAGGTCACCGGTCACCTGGCCGACCTGCGCGAACAGATCTTCACCGAGATCAAGGACCGCACCCAGGAGACCGACCTGTCGGTGCCCACCCGCAAGGGCGGCTGGTGGTACTACAGCCGCACCGTCGAGGGGCAGCAGTACGCCATCCACTGCCGGGTCAAGGCCGGCGAGGAGAGCACACCGCCGGTGGTCGGGTCGGGTGCGGCGGTGCCCGGCGAGGAGATCCTGCTGGACGGGAACGAGCGTGCCGAGGGGCACGAGTTCTTCTCGCTCGGCACGTTCACGGTCAGCCCGGACGGCCGCTTCCTCGCGTTCGCGGAGGACCTGGCCGGCGACGAGCGGTTCACCCTGCGGGTCAAGGACCTGGCCACCGGTGAACTGCTGTCCGACGAGGTGCCGGAGACCTCGTACGGCGCGGCCTGGTCGCTGGACGCGACGCAGCTGTTCTACCTGACCATGGACGAGGCGTGGCGGCCGTACCGGGTGTGGCGGCACCGCGTCGGCACGCCCACCGCGGACGACGTGATCGTGCACGAGGAGCCGGACGAGCGGTTCTGGGTCGGCGTCGGGCTGTCCCGCAGCGAGCAGTACCTCCTCGTCGACATGCACAGCAAGCTGACCAGCGAGATCCGCTACATCCCGGCCGGCGACCCGACCGCCGAACCGACCCTGGTGCGCGCCCGGCAGCAGGGCGTCGAGTACGAGATCGACCACCAGATCGTCCGCGAGGGCACCGACCGGTTCGTGATCCTGCACAACGACCCGGACCGGGCCGGCGGCGAGAACTTCGCGCTGGCCAGCGCCCCGGTGGACGCCCCGGACGACTGGACGCCGCTGGTCGAGCACCGCTCGGACACCCGGCTGCTGGACTTCGACGTGTTCTCCGGCCACCTCGTCATCCACCTGCGTCGCGACGTACTGACCGGCCTGCGGGTGCATCCGTGGGCGCCGGACGGTTCGCTCGCCGAGGGCCACGACGTGTCGTTCCCGGAGCCGATCTACACGGTCGACCCGGACGCCAACCCGGAGTACGACAACGGGCTGTTCCGACTCTCGTACGGCTCGCTGGTGACCCCGCGCTCGGTGTTCGACTACGACATGGCGGGCCGTGAGCTGGTGCTGCGCAAGCGGCAGCCGGTGCTCGGCGGCTACGACCCGGAGCAGTACGAGCAGTTCCGGGACTGGGCCACGGCGCCGGACGGCACCCGGGTACCGATCTCGATCGTGGCCCGGCGGGACACGCCGCGCGACGGCACCGCACCCTGCCTGCTGTACGGCTACGGCAGCTACGAGATCTCCATCGACCCGCGGTTCACCGTGCCGCGGCTGTCCCTGCTGGACCGGGGGTTCGTCTTCGCGATCGCGCACGTCCGCGGCGGTGGCGAGATGGGCCGGCGCTGGTACGACGACGGCAAGATGCTGCACAAGAAGAACACCTTCACCGACTTCGTCGCCGCCGCGCACCGGGTGGTCGAGGCCGGTTGGACGTCGGTGCCGAAGCTCGCCGCGCACGGCGGCTCGGCCGGCGGCCTGCTGATGGGCGCGGTGACCAACATGGCACCGGAGGCGTTCGGCGCGATCGTCGCCGTGGTGCCGTTCGTCGACCCGCTGACCTCGGTCCTCGACCCGTCGCTGCCGCTGACGGTGATGGAGTGGGAGGAGTGGGGTGACCCGCTGCACGACGCCGAGGTCTACCGGTACATGAAGACGTACGCGCCGTACGAGAACGTGACCGCCCACACGTACCCGCCGATCTACGTGGAGACCAGCCTCAACGACACCCGCGTGCTGTACCACGAACCGGCCAAGTGGGTGGCGCGGCTGCGCGACGTCGGCGCCGAGCGGGTGGTGCTGAAGATCGAGATGGAGGCCGGGCACGCCGGCCGCAGCGGCCGCTACGACGCGTGGCGCGAGCAGGCCCGGATGTACGCCTGGATCATCGACACCGTCGGCTGAGCCGACCAGTTGCACCGTCGGCTGAGCCGACAGTCGACGTACGCGGCTGAGCCGACCAGTTGCACCGTCGGCGGAGCCGACAGTCGACGCTCGTCGGCTGAGCCGACCCCGACGCGCATCGGTCGGGCCACACGGACCGCCCCGGCGCATCGGTGCCGGGGCGGGTCCGTCGTCAGGCCAGGACGGTCAGGCCAGGACGGTCAGGCCAGGACGGTCAGGCCAGGACGAGCTCGGCGAGCTGCTTCGGGTCCAGGTTGCCGCCGGAGACCACCGCGACGGTGCGACCGGTGGGCAGTTCGTCCCGGTGGTACAGGTACGCCGCGAGCGTGGTCGCGCCGGACGGCTCGGCGACCAGCCGTGCCCTCCGGGCGAGTACGCCGACCGCGCCGCGGATCTCGTCCTCGGCGACGGTGACGACACCGTCCAGGTGGGCGGTCAGGTGCGCGAGGGTCAGCTCGGACAGCGCGGTGCGCATGCCGTCGGCGATCGTGGCGTACCGCTGCTCGTCCGGGTACGGCACGAGCCGGCCGACCGCCAGCGAGTCCCGGGCGTCGGGGGCCACGGCGGGCTCGACGCCGTACACCCGGGCGCCGGGGCGCAGCGCCTTGACCGCGGTGCCGACGCCGGAGGCGAGCCCGCCGCCGCCGATCTGGACGAGTACCACGTCGACGTCGGGCAGGTCGGCCAGCACCTCCAGGCCGATGGTGCCCTGGCCGGCGATGACGTCGCGGTGGTCGAACGGCGGGATGAGCGTCATGCCGCGCTCGGCGGCGATGCGTTCCGCGGCGTCGAGCCGTTCGGAGCCGGGCACCAGCACGACCTCCGCGCCCAGCTCGCGTACCGCCTCGATCTTGGTGGGCGGCGCGACGTCGGGGATGACCACCACGGACGGGACGCCGAAGGTGCCGGCCGCGTAGGCGAGGGCCTGCCCGTGGTTGCCGCTGGAGTGGGTGATGACGCCGGCCGCGCGCCGCTCGTCGGGCAGTGCCGCGACGGCGTTGTACGCGCCCCGGATCTTGAACGCGCCGATGGGCTGCAGGTTCTCCGGCTTGAGCCACAGCGCCCGGTCGGCGTCGCCCCAGAGCTGCGGCAGCAGCGGCGTGCGCACGGCGACGCCGCGGAGGCGTTCCTGCGCGGTTCGGATGTCGTCGATGTCCACCAGGTCCACGGGCACGATCCTGCCCGGTGCGGCCGGCACGCGGCGATCCGCGCGGTGAAGGTCACAGCGGTGGCGGAACTTGACGCCAGCTATTCTCTCGATGAATAGTAGACCCGTGTCCACCGCGTACGTACTTCTCGGCCTCCTCGCGCACGGCGGCCCCCAGCACGGCTACGAGCTGAAGCGCGAACACGACGCCCGGCTGCCCCGGTCCCGGCCGCTCGCCTTCGGCCAGGTGTACGCCACCATCGGCCGGCTGACCCGCGACGGCCTCATCACCGAGGCCGGGCACGACTCCGAGGGCGGCCCCGAACGCACCAGCTACGCCGTCACCGAGGCCGGCCGCACGGCGCTCACCGCCTGGCTCGGCACGATCGAGAAGCCCGCACCGTACGTCACCGACCTGGTCTTCACGAAGGTCGTCGTCGGGCTGCTCACGGCGTCCGACCACGCGCTCGCGCACGGCTACCTCACCGCCCAGCGCGCGGCGCACCTCCAGCGGATGCGCGAACTCACCGCGGTCAAGACGACACCCGACGCGCCCCTCGCCGACGTGGTCGCCGCCGACTACGCGCTCGCCCACCTGGACGCGGACCTCCAGTGGATCCGGACCACCCTCGACCGGCTCGACCGGCTCCACCACGAGCTACAGCACGGGGAACACGCGTGACCACCGACCCGATCGTCCGGGCCCGGGAGGTGACCCGGTCCCACGGCGCGACACCGGCCCTGCGCGGCGTCTCGCTGGGCATCGACACGCCCGGTGTCGACACAGGGCTGACGGCGTGCGGGCTAACCGGCCGCGGCGGCGTCGCCGTACCGGGGTCGGGTAGGGCCCGCGCCGGCGCCGGAGCGCTCGATGGCCTCGGCGATGTCGTCCAGGTCGTCGGAGTCCAGCGTCAGCCGGGCCGCGGGCAGCCAGTCCGGCACCTGCTCGGGTCGGCGGGCGCCGACGATCGCGCCGGTCACCCCGGGCCAGGCCAGCGTCCAGGCCACCGCGACCGTCGCGAGCGGCACCTCGTACCGGTGCGCCACCTGCTCCATCCGCCGGGCCAGGTCCAGGTTGCGGTCCAGCGCGCCGCCGACGAAGTTGCCGCTGCGGCGGCGCCAGTCGTCCGCCGGCAGCCCGGCGGCCCGCTCCCGGGTGAACGCGCCGGACAGCAGGCCGGACTGCATCGGGCTGTACACGATGACGCCGGTGTCGTGCTCCGCACACCACGGGATCTCCACCTGCGCCGCCTCCCGGCTGACCGCGGAGAACGGCGGTTGCAGCGTGTCGACGTGACCCCGGTCCGCCGCCTCGGCGAGCTGTTTCGCGTCGTGGTTGGACAGTCCGACGGCCCGCACCTTGCCCGCGTCCCGCAGGTCCAGCAGCGCCTGCCAGTAGTCGCACAGCGGCGCCCCGTCCACCGTCGCGTGCCCGGCGACGGTGTCCGGTTCGGACGGCCAGTGCATCTGGTACAGGTCGATCCGCTCGACGCCGAGCCGGCTCAGCGAGGCGTCCACCTCGCGGCGGATGCTGTCCGGGCTGCCGGCCCGGCGCGGCGGCCGGCGCCGGTCCGTGGCGTCCCAGACCAGCCCGCACTTGGTGAACAGGTACGGCCGGTCGTCGGGACCGTACGGCTCCAGCGCCCGCCGCACGATCTCCTCGGCGTGCCCGAGCCCGTAGACGGCGGCCGTGTCGATCCAGTTCACGCCCTGCTCCACCGCGTACCGGATGGCGCGTACCGAGTCGTCGTCGTCCTGTGCGCCCCAGCCGAACGTGTAGCCCGCGCCGCCGACGGCCCAGGTACCGAAGCCGATCCGGGTGATCCGCAGGTCGGTACGTCCCAGCGGGACGGTCGGAAGATCGGTACGCGGCATCGCGGGCCTCCTCGCGGCGTGACGTTCTGCGGTCCGTACCTCCCACCCTGACCTTCCCGTACGGACAAAACCGTCGCACCACGAATGCCTGATCTGTTGCGATTACCACCAGCTCGCTCACAGCCTCGCTGCGCACTGTGTCGAGACCCACAGTCGCCGATGAGCGCCCCGAATGTCGCGCACGACAAACCGCCTGAACGACCCCTCAGGGTTCCTCAATGAGGGCCTTACCAGCATGAACGCGAACGAAATTCCTGACGCGCGTTCGTAACGGAAGGATAACGCGATCGTTACTGAAGGTGTCTGAATCCATAGGTACGGCCACCACTGACCAGCCAGCTCTGCCAAATAGGTCACGCAGGGTTGAATGGGACTCAGCGGCGTCCGTACTCTTGGGCAGTCCGATCGGGAGTCAGCCATCAACCCGGTGGCGCCGATGGGAACCGCTGAGTCGTCACTCGGCGAGCCGGGGAACCATCGGGCACCGCGGGAGCGGCGCCCACCGGGGTGAATCCGGTGACTTCCACACCCAGGGGTCACTGGTAGGGCGAACCCACTTCTTCGCGCCCGAACCCGTCAGCTAACCCGGTAGGCGGTCGCGGAAGAAGGAGTGGGCTACTGGTGTCAGTAGCACGAGTCATGTCGCGGCCCCGCCGTGCTCTGGTCCTCGTCGCCGCCGCAGCGTGCGTGACTGTCGGCTCCGCCATGGTCGGGCCGGGCGCGTACGCGGATCCGTCGACGCCCAAGCTGGAACACCAGATGGACTCCACCTGGACCAAGCTTGAGGCCACCGGTGAGCGGTACAAGCAGAACGAGGCCAAGCTGCACCAGAACGAGGCCAAGTCGAAGAAGCTGGGCAAGCAGATCAAGCCGCTTGCCAAGAAGGTCAACGGCATGTACGAGCAGGTCGGCAAGTACGCCGCCGCCGCGTACAAGGGAGGCACCGCCTCCGCGTTCAACTCCATGCTGAAGTACGGCTCCGCGAGCAGCATGCTGGACCAGATCTCGACCCTGGACCGGATGGCTTCCGACCAGCACCGCAAGGTCAGGAAGTACGAGCTCGCCAAGAACAAGCTCGACGCCGAGAAGAACAAGTACGACGGCCTGATCAAGTCGAACAAGACGCAGAAGGTCAAGCTCGCCGCCGAGAAGAAGCACCTGCAGTCCTCCATGGACCAGATGCAGGCCAAGTACATGCAGACCGCGGCCAGCCGCACCAACTCCGGCACCGCGCTGCCGGCCCACATGCCGTACATCCCCGGCGCCGCGGGCGTCGCCGTCCGGTTCGCGATCGACCAGATCGGCAAGCCGTACGTGTGGAACACCGCGGGGCCGAGCACGTACGACTGTTCCGGGCTGACCATGGCCTCCTGGGGCCAGGCGGGCGTCTCCATGGCGCACTACACGTACGACCAGTTCTCCGCGTTCCCCCACGTCTCCGAGAGCGAGCTGCAACCCGGTGACCTGGTGTTCTGGAACGGCGGCGAACACGTCGGCATCTACATCGGCCAGGGTCTGGTGATCCACGCGCCGACGCCGGGCGAGTCGGTCAAGGTGTCACCCACGGACTATCCGGGAAGCTGGTACGGCGCGGTCCGACCGTAGCCCCGAGAGATCCGCGACGAGGACCGGTGTGAGCGCGAGCCACACCGGTCTTCTGCGTCCAGCGGGTGCCCCGGTCAGCCGGATTCCCGCCGTCGGCCGGACTCCGGCGGTCGGCCGGGCTCCGCCCGGTCGGCTCACGGACGGCGTTCGGGGACGGCGCTCAGGCGGATGCCGCGGTCAGCCGGGCGGTGATCGCCTCCGCCGACTGCGGCCGGGCGAAGTGCCAGCCCTGGCCGACGTCACAGCCCAGCAGCCGGAGCCGCTCCGCCTGCAGCCCCGTCTCGATGCCCTCGGCGATCACGGTCAGGTCCAGTGCGTGCGCCAGGTCCACCAGCGTGGCGACGATCCGCTCGTTGACCGGGTCGCCGTGCCGGCGCCCGTTCACGGCGTTCTGCACCGGACCGGGTGCCATCCCGGACACGAACGACCCGGCGATCTTCAGCGCGTGCACCGGCAGGCGCCGCAGGTACGCCAGGTTCGAGTAGCCAGTGCCGAAGTCGTCGATGGCCAGCCGGACGCCCATGTCGGACAGGGTCTGCAGGGCGCGCAGCGGTTCCGCGGCCGGACCCATGATGGCGCTCTCGGTCAGCTCCAGTACGAGCTGGTCGGGCGCGAGGCAGGTCTGCCGCAGCACGTCCGCGACCTCCGTGGTGAGGTCCGCCTCGTGCGCCTGCCGTACCGCCAGGTTGACGCTGACGAAGAAGTCGTCCGGGACCAGCGCGCTCCACTTCCGTACCTGCTCGCAGGCGGTCCGCAGCACCCATCGACCCAGCGGGACGATCGCGCCGGTCTCCTCGGCCAGGGTGATGAACTCGTCGGGTCCCAGCAGCCCCAGCTCCGGGTGCCACCAGCGGACCAGGGCCTCGACGCCGCGCAGCCGGTTGTCGGCGAGCCCGATCAGCGGCTGGTACTCCACGACGAACTCGCCGTGTTCGACCGCGGCGGGCATCGTCGCCGCCAGCCGGTAACGGGCCACCTCCCGGGCGTGCCGCTGCGGGTCGAACGCCGCCCAGGCGCCCTTGCCGTCCGCCTTGGCCCAGTACAGGGTGGTGTCCGCCGCCTGCATGAGGTCCGCCGCGGTCAGATCCTTCACGGGCTGCTCCACCACGCCGATGCTCGCCGACATGGCCAGTTCGTGCCCGCCGACGCGCAGCGACGTGGCCAGGGCGGCCAGTGCCTGCTCCGCGCACCACTGCGCGGACGTACCGGCGGCGATCTGTTCCTGGCCCACCAGGATCACGAACTCGTCCCCGCCCATCCGGGCGACCAGGCAGTTGCTGCGGCGCACCGCCATGTCGAGCCGCTGCGCGACGGCGACGAGCACCCCGTCGCCGACCTCGTGCCCGAAGCTGTCGTTGACGACCTTGAAGCCGTCCAGGTCCAGGAAGCAGAGGCCGACCCGGGCGCCGGGGGAGCCGTCCTCCAGCGCCAGCGACAGCCGCTGGAAGAACAGTTCCCGGTTGGCCAGTCCGGTGAGCGGGTCGTGCCAGGCCTGGTACTCGAGCCGCAGCTCCAGCAGCCGGCGTTCGGTGATGTCCTCGATCATCGCGACCGCGTACGGCTGCCCGGCGGGTGTCTCGATCGCCGACAGGCTGACCCGGCCCCACACCAGCGTGCCGTTCCGGTCCGCGAAGCGCTCCTCGACCTGCGCCGGCGCTCCCTCCCCGGACATCAGCCGTCGGATCGCGTCGCCCAGTTCCAGGGCGTCGTCGGGGTGCGCGAAGTCGGTGAGGTCGAGCCCGACCAGTTCCTCGGGCGGGCTGCCGAGCAGGTCGGCGAGCGCGTCGTTGACGTCCACCACCCGGTGGTTCGGGTCGAGCACAGCGATACCGATCGCCGCCTCGGCGAACACCGCCCGGAACCGGGCCTGGCTGGCCGACAGCGCCTCCTCGACCTGGCGTCGGGCGTCGAGCAGGGCGCGCCGGATCGACTCCTGTTCCTGCAGCGTGCGTTCGCGCAGGGCGCTGGTGTACCCGTCGGCGAGGCAGGCCTGGACGACGACCAGCCGGCCGTCCCGTGCGGGTTCGTCGTCGCCACCGAACTCCGCGAAGTGTGGATCGGAGGCGAGCAGGGCGAGGGTACGGCCGAGCGTGCCGGGGCCGGTCAGCCGCGCGTCGACCAGCGCCGCCCCGATCTCCCGCGCCTGGTCCGTGTCGCACGGCTCGGTACGCAGCGCGCCGAGCAGCCGGCAACCGAGCCGGTCCAGGAACTCGACCAGTTCGTCCGACGACATCGGAACATAGGTCTCGTTGGCGATGGAATCGGCCCATCGTTGCGCGAAACGCATCTCGCGACCCCCGACTGCCTGCCCCATCGTCACCGGAGCAACCCCCCAACCCGCGGCGTGCGCGGATTCCACGTGTGGACGAGGATACGACCCGTCGGGACCCGCCGATTATTACAAGTGGTCGCCGATCCACCCATGGCGGAGATCCCCCGCTACCGCGGGACGTTCTCCATGTTCGTAGCGTGCGCGTCGCGCGACGTGTACTCCTCGGACGCCCGGTCCGACAAGCGACCGACGCCGGCGAGGCCGGGCATTCGGGCAACCGGGCCGTCGGCGTCCGTACCCGCGTCCGGCCGCCAACGGGTCACGTGCACCAGCCCCGGCTCGACGGGTTCGAACCCGTCGAAGACCTGCACGATCTCGGCGCTGGTCCGAGCGTTGATGCCGGCCGCCACGCGCTCGGGGGCGGCGGAGTCGCTGGTGGCCGAGGACACGACCAGGAAGCTGCCGGGCACCAGCGCCTTGCGGTACCGGGCGACGATCTCGGCCGCGTCCCGGTCGGTCGACAGATGGTGCAGTACCGAGACCATCAGCAGACCGACCGGCTGCTCGAAGTCGATCAGCCCGGTGACCTCCGGGGACCGCAGCACCTGGTCGGGTTCGCAGAAGTCCGCCCTGATCATGCGGGCGCCAGGGGTCGCGGCCAACAGCGTGCGGCCGTGCGCCACCGTCGCACCGTCGTTCTCGACGTACACGACGGAGCAGTCGGGGTCGAGTGCCTGCGCCACCTCGTGCACGTTGCCGCCGGTGGGGAGCCCGGAGCCGAGGTCCAGGAACTGCCGGACACCGGACTCGACCATGTACCGCACGGCCCGCCGCAGGAACGACCGGACGGAGCGTACGGCCGCCTCGAGGTCGGGAAGTCGGCTGGCGAGTTGACCGGCGGTCATCCGGTCCACCGCGAAGTTGTACGACCCGCCGAGGAGAAAGTCCGTCACCCGGCCCAGACTGGGCTCGGAGAAGTCGACCTCGCCGAGCCCGCTGTCGGGCGTCGCCGCCATGCCCGTGCCGGCATCCTCTGCCACCGATTTCTCCCCCGCTGTGGTCCCGCCGCGCCGAGTGACACCGATCGGCAAGCCGATCACTGGAACACCCGGATGCTTGCCCCCAGTAACGGTAGCCAGCCGGCGGTCCACCGTCATACGACGGAACGGACCTTTTTGCCTGCCGGGGTGGCGCGGCCGTCGCTACGCACGGTTGAGTATGGTTGGGCTGACGGGGGGATGCCGACGCGGCCGCCCGCGCCGCATTTGGTAACGCTCCGGATACAAAGCTAGGAAGAATTCTACTCCGCTCGCGTTTCGCTTGAAGCTTAGGTACACGCGCGCGACACTGGAATGGTCCGGGGGTGATGTTCACCCCACATCGAGAACCATGGAGGAACAATGTGCCTCCATACGCCGGAGTGCCCGTCAGCCGAAGCGCTGGATCGGGAAGCCGCGCATGTGATCTCGGGTCACCCGGAGCAGGGCTGGAGCCTGCTGTGCAACGGCGTGATCCTGTTTGAGGACGACGGAGAGATCCTCCCCGACGGCCACACTGTGGCGCCCCCTCAACTACGCACAGTTACCACCAAGGCTGCCAGCAACGCGGCCTGACGCGACTGCGGGGGGAGTCACACGCTCCCCCTCCGCAGTCGCAGCGTCACACCGTGGACCGAACACGCCCGGTAACTTGTAACGCCGTGACAACCGACGGTCCGCAGGTGGTCTTCCTCCCGGGAGATCCAGCCAGAACGGGCAGTTTCGCCTTCTGGCACACCACCCGACACGCACTGGACGCGCACGACGAGATCGTCGTCGCGCTCCCCGGTCCACGCGGGCCGCGTCGACGGCGGGTCGCCGCCCGCACCGTGCCGGTGGACCGGGCCATCCCGCTGCTGCTCGACCCGCCCGCCGACTGCACCCCCTCGATGCGCTCCTGGCACGACGCGGTACTCACCGGGCTCAGCCTCATCGCCCGCGGGCGACTCTTCCCCGCGGCCAGCACCACCGGACTCGGCACGTGGCGTACCGGCCCGGCCGACCCCGCGGACACCGACTGGCTCCACCGGTTCGCCGCCGCCATGCCACCCGAGGCGTACGCGGTCCCCCGCGCCGGCACCGGCCCGATCCGGCTCACCAGCCCCGAGAACCTCGTGACGTCCTGCTGGGACGCCCTCGCGGACGTACTGGCCCGGGATTCCGCCGAGGCACCCGACGGCCCCGCCGCGTTCACCGCCCCCGAACCCCGGCCGGTCGGCCCGCTCGCCGGCTGGCTCGACACGGTGGACCGGGAACTGCGTACCCGGGTCCGGCTGGTCCTGCGGGTCTCGCCGCCCGAACCCGACGACGCGCCGTTCGCCCTGGTACTCCAGATGCGCAGCGGCGCCGACCCCAGCCTGCTGGTGGACGTGGCGGACCTGTGGCGGGCGCCGGCCGAGGTGCTGTCCCGGTTCGGCGCCGACGCGGAGACCGAGGTACTGCTCGGCCTCCGCCGCGCCGCCCGGCTCTGGCCGGCGCTGCGGCCGGCGCTCGCCGGCCGTACCCCCACCCGCATCGAGCTGTCCGACACCGACCTGGACGACCTGCTGGACCGGCCGGGCGAGGCACTCGGCGCGGCCGGGATCGACGTCTTCTGGCCCGCCGAGCTGACCGGCGGCAGCCCCCGGGTACGCGCCGCCACGAAACGGCCCGCGAACGCCGCCGGGGCCGCCTTCGGCCTGCCCGACCTGCTGGACTTCCAGTGGCGGGCCAGCGTGGACGGCGTTGATCTGCCCGACGACGAACTCAGCGCGCTGGCCGAGGCGAAACGGCCGCTGGTCCGGCTGCGCGGCCGGTGGATCCGGGTGGACCGGAACCTGGTGGCGCGGCTGCGCCGGCGC
>JBAUUM010000703.1:0-12130 GCA_049582705.1 Actinocatenispora sp. | reverse complement strand
GCGCGGAACCGTACTGGTCACCGGCGGCACCGGCGCGCTGGGCGCCCACGTGGCGCGATGGCTGGCCGGGAACGGAGCCGAGCGGATCGTACTGACCAGCCGACGCGGCCCGGACGCCCCCGGGGCGCCGGAACTCGTCGCCGAGCTGACCGCGCCGGGTGTCGAGATCGTCGTGGCCGCCTGCGACGCGTCGGACCGGGACGCGGTCGCCGAACTGGTGCGGGACATCGACTCCGCCGGTCCGCCGCTGCGCGCCGTGGTGCACGCCGCGGGACTGCCCCAGGCGACCGCACTGGACGGGCTCGGGCTCGACGAGTTCGCCGAGGTGTGCGCCGCCAAGATGGCCGGCGCGGCACACCTCGACGCACTGCTGGGCGACCGCGAACTGGACGCCTTCGTACTGTTCTCCTCGATCGCCGCGACCTGGGGCAGCGGCGGTCAGGCCGGGTACGCAGCCGGCAACGCGTTCCTGGACGGGCTCGCGCAGTACCGCCGGGCTCGCGGGCTGGCCGCGACGTCGGTGCAGTGGGGCGGCTGGGCCGGCACCGGGATGGCCGCGGAGCGGGACGCGGACCAGGCGCTGCGTCGGCGCGGGATCACCCCGATGCCACCGGATCTCGCGCTGCTCGCGCTGCGCCGCGCCGTCGGTACGACGGCGGCCGTGACGGCCGTGGCGGACGTCGACTGGGCTCGCTTCGCGCCCGGCTTCACCGCGATGCGACCCAGTCCGCTGCTCGGTGACCTGCCCGAGGTGGCGGCGGCGCTGGCCGTCGGCGAGGCCCCGGAGCCCACCGGGGACGGACAGTCCCTGCGGGGCCGGCTGGCCGGGCTGCCCGGGCCGGAGGCGACCGCCGCGCTGGTGGAACTGATCCGTGCCGAGGCGGCCGCCGTACTGGGCCACGGCGGCGCCGGTTCGGTGGAGCCTCGGCGGCCGTTCCGTGGCCTCGGCTTCGACTCGCTGACCGCGGTGGAACTGCGCAACCGGCTCAACGCGGCCACCGGTCTGCGGCTGCCCGCCACCCTGGTGTTCGACCATCCGACCGTGATGGACGTCGCCGACCTGTTGCGGCGGGAACTGCTCGGCACCGACGCGCCCGCGGCGTCCGCGCCGGGCGACGCCGTCGCCGCACCGGACGAGCCGGTCGCGATCGTCGGCATGGCCTGCCGCTTCCCGGGTTCCGTCGCCTCGCCGGAGGACCTGTGGCGGCTGGTCGAGGACGGCACCGACGCGTTGTCCGGCTTCCCGACCGACCGCGGTTGGGACCTCGGCAACCCGGTCGGCACGGACTTCGCCCGGGTGGGCGGCTTCCTGGACGGCGCCGACCGGTTCGACCCGGCCCTGTTCGGCATGTCGCCGCGGGAGTCGCTCGCCACCGACCCGCAGCAGCGGCTGCTGCTGGAGACGGCATGGGAGGCGTTCGAACGCGCCGGCATCGACCCCATGTCGGTCAAGGGCAGTACGGCCGGGGTCTTCGTCGGTGCTTCGCCGTCCGGGTACGCGACGAACCTGGACACGGTGCCGGAGGAGGTCAGCGGCCACCTGCTGACCGGCAACTCGGGCAGCGTGCTGTCCGGCCGGATCGCGTACACGTTCGGGTTGGAGGGTCCGGCGGTCACGGTGGACACGGCGTGTTCGTCGTCGCTGGTCGCGTTGCACATGGCCGTACAGGCGTTGCGGCGCGGGGAATGCGCGATGGCACTGGCCGGCGGCGTGACGGTGATGTCCACGCCGGGGGTGTTCGTCGAGTTCAGCCGGCAGGGCGGGCTGGCCACGGACGGGCGCTGCCGGGCGTTCTCGGAC
The DNA here is from genome assembly GCA_049582705.1 of Actinocatenispora sp. Classification (GTDB taxonomy): domain Bacteria; phylum Actinomycetota; class Actinomycetes; order Mycobacteriales; family Micromonosporaceae; genus Actinocatenispora. Next base: position 10,329 of record JBAUUM010000703.1, on the reverse strand, counting down.
GACGCGGACGGTACCGGGTGGGGTGAGGGCGTCGGTCTGCTGCTGGTGGAGCGACTGTCGGACGCGCGGGCGAACGGGCACCGGATCCTCGCCGTGGTCCGCGGCAGCGCGGTCAACCAGGACGGCGCGTCGAACGGCCTGACCGCGCCTAACGGTCCGTCGCAGCAGCGGGTGATTCGGCAGGCGTTGGCCGTCGCCGGCGTGTCGGCGTCCGACGTGGACGTCGTGGAGGCGCACGGCACCGGTACGTCGCTGGGTGACCCGATCGAGGCGCAGGCGCTGCTCGCCACCTACGGGCAGGACCGTGACCCGGACCGTCCACTGTGGTTGGGTTCGGTGAAGTCGAACATCGGCCACACCCAGGCCGCCGCCGGTGTCGCCGGCATCATCAAGATGGTGCAGGCCATGCGGCATGGCGTACTGCCGGCCACCCTGCACGTGTCCGAGCCGTCATCGCATGTGGACTGGAGCGCCGGCGACGTACGGCTGCTCACCGACCCGGTGCCGTGGCCGGAGCACGACCGCCCGCGCCGCGCCGGCGTGTCCGCCTTCGGTGTCAGCGGTACCAACGCGCACATCGTCCTGGAGCAGCACGCCGGCGTGCCCGTCGCCGACGCCCCGGCCGCCCGGCCCGCGCTGCCCGTCCAACCGTGGCTGGTGTCCGCGCACAGCGCGGCCGGCCTGCGCGACCAGGCGCGGCGACTGTCGGCGTACCTGGAGTCCGTGGCCGACGTACCGGCCGCCGACGTGGCGTGGTCGCTGGCCACTACCCGCGCCGTGCTGGACCACCGCGCGGTCGTGACGGGGGAGACCCGCGAGGAACTGCTCGCCGGCCTGGCCGCGGTCACCGCCGGCGAACCGGCGACGGGCGTGGTGTCCGGCCGGGTACGGGAGGCCGGCCGTACCGCGTGGGTGTTCACCGGTCAGGGCGCGCAGTGGGTCGGCATGGGTCGGGAGCTGCACGAGACGTTCCCGGTGTTCGCGGACGCGCTGGACCGGGTCTGCGCGGAGTTCGACACGCTGCTGGACCGTCCGCTGCGCGACGTGATCTTCGCCGGCGCCGACCTGTTGGACCAGACCGGCTTCACGCAGCCCGCGCTGTTCGCCGTCGAGGCGGCCCTGGCGGCACTGCTCGACTCCTGGGGACTGAGCCCCGATGTGGTGGCCGGCCACTCGATCGGTGAGATCTCCGCCGCTTACGTCGCGGGCGTGTTCTCGCTGCCGGACGCCTGCCGGTTGGTCGCGGCGCGCGGTGGTCTGATGCAGGCGCTGCCCGCCGGTGGCGTGATGCTCGCCGTGGCGGTATCCGAGGAGCAGATCCAGCCGTGGCTCGGCGAGGGCGTCTCGCTGGCCGCGGTGAACGGCCCCGCCGCCGTGGTCGTCTCCGGCGACCAGGAGCCGGTCGAACGGGTCGAGGCGCACTTCCGCGCCGAGGGCGTGAAGACGTCCCGGCTGCGGGTCAGCCACGCGTTCCACTCGGCCCGGATGGAGCCGATGGTGGCGGACTTCCGGCGCGTCGCCGACGGCCTCGACTACCGGGCGCCGCGGATCGGCATGGTGTCCACGGTGACCGCCGGCCCGGCTGACGCCGCGCTGCTGTCCGACCCCGGGTACTGGGCGACGCAGGTACGCCAGCCGGTACGGTTCGCCCCCGCGGTGCGGGCCCTGTCGGACTCCGGCGTGACCCGGTTCGTGGAGATCGGCCCCGACGCCGTCCTCACCGCGATGATCGGCCAGTGCTTCGACGCGGACGCGGTGACCGCCGTCGCGGTCCTGCGCCGCGACACGCCACAGGTACGGCAGGTACTCACCGGCCTCGCCCGCGCCCACGTGGCCGGCGCCGGCCCCGACTGGGCCTCCGTGCTCGACGGCACCGGCGCCCGCCGTACCGAACTGCCCACGTACGCGTTCCAGCGGCAGCGGTACTGGCTGGAGGGCGGCCCGGGCGCCGGGGACCCGCAGTCCCTGGGACAGCGCGCGAGCGGGCACCCGCTGCTCGGCGCGTCCGTACCGCTGGCCGACGCGGACGGCACCGTGTTCACCGGGCGGTTCGCCGTCCCGCAGCATCCCTGGCTCGCCGAACACGTGGTCGCCGGCACCCCGCTGTTCCCCGGCGCGGCCGTCGTCGAGATGGTCCGCTCCGTCGGCGACGAGGTCGGCTGCCCCCGTATCGAGGAACTGGTCCTGGCCGCCGCGCTGCCCCTCGACGAGGCCGGCACGTACCAGCTGCAGGTCACCGTCGGCGGGCCGGACGGTTCCGGTGTCCGCGGTTTCGGCGTGTACTCCCGTGACGCGCGGACCGGCCCGGACGCGCCGTGGACCCGGCACGCGCACGGCACGCTGGCCGCCGACGAGCCGGAGGTGTCCGCCGACCTGGCGCAGTGGCCGCCAGCCGGTGCGGAGCCGGTACCGGTGGACCAGCTCTATCCACAGTGGAGCGAAAACGGCTTCGACTACGGCCCGACGTTCCGCGGCCTGCGCGCCGCGTGGCGTCGTGGCGACGAGGTCTTCGCCGAGGTGACCCTGCCGCAGGAGTCGGTCGACGACCGGTTCGGCCTGCACCCGGCGCTGCTGGAGTCGAGCCTGCACGTGCTGGCGCTGGGCGTACTGCCCGGTCTCGACGGCACCATGCTGCCGTTCTCCTGGAACGGGTTCGCGCTGTACGCGGAGGGCGCCACGACACTGCGGGTCCGGCTCGCGCCGACCGGCCGCTCGGGCAGCTTCTCCGTACTACTGACGGACCCGACCGGCCAGCCGGTGGCCTCGGTGTCCGCGCTGACCCTGCGTTCCGTGTCCGCCGGGCAGCTCGCCCCGGCGGCTGACGCCCAGCAGGGTGCCCGTACCGACGCCCGTACCGACGCCCGTACCGACGCTGCCCGTACCGATTCGGCTGCCCGCGCCGACGCGCCCGCGCCCCGGCAGCGCAGGACCGCGCAGGGCGCCGAGAGTGCGCCGGACGCCCGCGACGCGCTGCGCCAGCGGCTCGCCGGGCTGCCCGTCGCCGAGCAGGACGACCTGCTCGCCGGCCTGATCTGCGCACGGACCGCCCTGGTACTCGGCCATGCCGACGCCGAGGAGGTCGAGGCGGTCCGGCCGTTCAAGGACCTCGGCGTCTCGTCGCTGACCGCGGTGGAACTGCGCAACGCGCTGAACGAGGCGACCGGGCTGCGGCTGCCCGCCACCCTCGTCTTCGACTACCCGACACCGGTGGCGCTGGCCCGGTTCCTCCGGGAGGAACTGACCGGCACCGCGAGCGCCGTGCCGGTCGCCCCACCGAGCACGACGGGCACCGACGACGACCCGATCGCGATCGTGGCGATGAGCTGCCGGTACCCCGGCGGCGTACGCGGCCCCGAGGACCTGTGGCAGCTGGTGCTGTCCGGCGGCGACGCGATCTCCCCGTTCCCGGCCGACCGCGGCTGGCCCGTCGACGAGCTGTACCACCCCGACCCCGACCACGCGGGCACCTGCTACGCGCAGGGCGGCGGATTCCTGCACGACGCCAGCGAGTTCGACCCGGGCTTCTTCGGCATCAGCCCGCGCGAGGCCCTCGCGATGGACCCGCAGCACCGGATCCTGCTGGAGATCGCCTGGGAGGCCGTGGAGAACGCCGGCATCGACCCGGTGTCCTTGCGCGGCAGCCAGACCGGCGTCTTCGCCGGCATCACCTACCAGGACTACGTCAACCTGCTGATGCTCGGCAAGGAGAGCGCCGAGGGCCTGATCGGCGGCGGCAACTCGGCGAGTGTCCTGTCCGGGCGCGTCGCGTACACGCTGGGCCTGGAGGGCCCCGCGGTGTCGGTGGACACGGCCTGTTCGTCGTCGCTGGTCGCCCTGCACTGGGCCGTGCAGGCCCTGCGGGCCGGTGACTGCACGATGGCGCTCGCCGGCGGGGTGACCGTGATGGCGACGCCGGTGTCGCTCATCGAGTACAGCCGGCAGCGCGCGCTCGCGCCGGACGGTCGGTGCAAGCCGTTCGCGGCCGCCGCCGACGGGGCGAGCTGGGCCGAGGGCGCCGGACTCGTCCTGCTGGAACGGCTCTCCGACGCCCGCGCCAACGGCCATCCCGTGCTCGCCGTGATCCGGGGCAGCGCGGTCAACCAGGACGGCGCCTCCAACGGACTGACCGCGCCGAACGGTCCCGCCCAGCAGCGGGTCATCCGCCGTGCCCTGGCCAGCGCGGGCCTGGTGTCCGCCGACGTGGACGCGGTCGAGGCGCACGGCACCGGCACCCCGCTGGGCGACCCGATCGAGGCGCAGGCGCTGCTGGCCACCTACGGGCAGGACCGGGCGGCGGACCGTCCACTGTGGCTGGGTTCGGTCAAGTCGAACATCGGTCACCCGCAGGCCGCCGCCGGGGTCGCCGGGATCATCAAGATGGTGCAGGCGATCCGGCACGGCGTACTGCCGAAGACGCTGCACCTGGACGCGCCGTCGCCGCACGTCGACTGGACCGCGGGCAACATCGAACTGCTGTCCGACGCGCGCGAGTGGCCGGCCGGCGACCATCTGCGCCGGGCGGGCGTGTCGTCGTTCGGCATGAGCGGTACGAACGCGCACGTGATCCTGGAGCAGGCACCCGGCGAGGACACCGCCGAGCCGGCGATCCGCACCGACACCGACATCGACGCCGGAGGGCCGGCCGCGACCGTGTGGCCGGTGTCCGCGCGTACCGCCGACGGTGTGCGGGCGCAGGCCGGCCGGCTGCTGTCGCTGGTGTCGGACAATCCGGAGCTACGCCCGGTGGACGTGGGCTGGTCGCTGACGTCGACCCGTTCGGCGCTGGAGCACCGCGCGGTGGTGGTCGGCGGGTCCCGGGACGAGTTGCTGGCCGGCCTGTCGGCGTTGGCGTCGGGGTCGTCTGCTTCCGGTGTGGTGACGGGGTCGTCCCGGTCGGGGAAGACGGCGTGGGTGTTCACCGGTCAGGGTGCGCAGTGGGCCGGCATGGGTCGGGAGCTGCATGAGGGGTTCCCCGTGTTCGCGGACGCGGTGGACCGGGTCTGCGGGGAGTTCGACGCGCTGCTGGACCGTCCGTTGCGGGACGTGATCTTCGAGAGCGGCGACCTGCTGGACCAGACGGGCTTCACTCAGCCGGCGTTGTTCGCGGTCGAGGTGGCGTTGGCGGAGCTGTTGTCGTCGTGGGGCCTGACGCCGGACGCGGTGGCGGGCCATTCGATCGGCGAGGTTGCCGCCGCGTATGTCGCGGGTGTGTTCAGCCTGTCGGACGCGTGCCGGCTGGTGGCAGCACGGGGCTCGCTCATGCAGGCGCTGCCGGCTGGTGGCGTGATGCTGGCGGTGGCGGTGTCGGAGGAGCAGATCGCGCCGTGGTTGGGTGCCGGCGTCTCCCTGGCCAGCGTCAACGGCCCTTCGGCCGTCGTGGTGTCCGGTGAGAAGGCAGCGGTCGAGCGGGTCGAGCAGCATTTCCGCGCCGAGGGTGTGAAGACCTCGTGGCTTCGGGTGAGTCACGCGTTCCATTCGGCGCTGATGGACCCGATGCTGGACGAGTACCGCAAGGTGGCCGAGTCGGTCGAGTTCCGGGTACCGACGCTCGCCGTGGTCTCCACGGTGACCGGCGCTCCGGTGGACGCCTCGGTACTGAACGACCCGACGTACTGGGTGTCGCAGGTGCGCAAGCCGGTCCGGTTCGCGCCCGCCGTGGCGTCGTTGCGGTCTTCCGGTGTGACCCGGTTCGTGGAGGTCGGCCCGGACGCGGTGCTGACCGCGATGGTCGGACAGTGCCTGCCCGACGACGCGACGGTGACCGCGGTCGCCGTCCTGCGGCGGGACCGTCCGCAGGCACGCCAGGCGCTGTCCGCCGTCGCCGGCCTGCACGCGGCGGGGGCGTCGCCGGACTGGCGCACGGTGTTCGGGTCGGACGCCCGTCGGATCGAACTGCCGACGTACGCGTTCCAGCGCCAGCGGTACTGGCCGACCATCGAGGCCGCCACGGTCGCGCCGTCGTCCGGGACCACGGTGGACGCCGGGTTCTGGGACGCGGTGTCCCGGGGCGACGTGGGTTCGCTGGCCGACTCGCTGCGGGTGTCGGACGAGTCGCTGGCCGAACTGGTGCCGGCGCTGGCGTCCTGGCACCGGCGGCAGCAGGACGACTCGGCGCTGGACGGATGGCGGTACCGGATCTCCTGGACGCCGCTGACCGACCTGCCGGAACCCGCGCTGACCGGCCGGTGGCTGGCCGTACTGCCCGAGGGCGGCGACGCCGACGAGCTGACCGGGTCGGTACTGGCGGGTCTGGAACGGCGGGGAGCCACGATCGTCCGGGTCGAGCTGTCCGCGACCGACACCGACCGCACCGCCGTCGCCGAGCGCGTCGCGCCCGTGCTGGCGGCCGGGCCGGCGCTCGCCGGCATCGTCTCGCTGCTCGCGCTCGACGAGCGGACGGATCCACGGCATCCGGCCGTGTCCGCCGGCACGTCGCTGACCGCGGCGCTGGTGCAGACGTTCGCCGACATCGACTACGGGACCGCGAAGCTGTGGTGCCTGACCCGTGGGGCGGTCTCGGTCGGCGGCTCCGACGCGGTGCGTTCCCCGGTACAGGCCGGGATCTGGGGCTTCGGCCGGACGGCGGCCCTGGAGTACTCGAAGCACTGGGCCGGCATGGTCGACCTGCCGGCGGCGCTGGACACCCGGGCCGCCACCCGGCTGGCCGGGGTGCTGACCGGCGTCGGGGACGAGGACCAGCTCGCCGTGCGGACGTCCGGCGTGTACACCCGCCGGCTGGTCCGCGCGGCCGGCCGGACGCCGTCCGGAGCCGGCTGGCGGCCCACCGGTACGGCGCTGGTGACCGGTGGTACCGGTGCCCTCGGCTCGCACGTCGCCCGGTGGCTGGCCCAGCACGGCGCCGAGCACCTGGTACTGACCAGCCGCCGAGGGCTGGACGCGCCCGGCGCCCGGGAACTGGCCGACGAGCTGCGCGCGACCGGTGCCCGCGTCACGGTCGCGGCCTGCGACGTGGCCGACCGGGACTCGGTCGCCGCGCTGCTGCGCGAGGTCGACGCCGCGGCCGAGCCGCTCCGCGTGGTGGTGCACGCCGCCGGTGTGCCGCAGTCGACGGTGCTGCAGGAGACCACGCCGGCCGACTTCGCCGCGGTCTTCGCCGCGAAGGCGGCCGGCGCGCAGTACCTGGACGAGCTGCTGGGCGACCGGGAACTCGACGCGTTCATCCTCTTCTCGTCGATCGCCGCCGTCTGGGGCAGCGGTGGCCAGGCGGCGTACGCGGCCGGCAACGCGCTGCTCGACGGTCTGGCCGAACACCGCCGCGCCCGTGGCCTGGCGGCCATCTCGGTGGCGTGGGGCCCGTGGGCGGGTGCCGGCATGGCGTCCGCGGAGGAGGGCACCGAGGACTTCCTGCGTCGGCGCGGGCTGCTGGTGCTGCCGCCGGAGCGGGCCGTGGCGGCGCTGCACCAGGCGCTGAGCGCGGGCGAGAGCACGCTGGTCGTGGCGGACATGGACTGGGCGCGTTTCGCGCCGGGCTTCGTCGGCTCCCGGCCGAGCCCGCTGCTGGGTGGCCTGCCCGAGGTGGCCGCGCTGGAGGAGGACTCCGTCGGGTCCGCCGCGGCGGCCGACTCGTTGCGGGACCGGCTGATCGGCCTGCCGGTCGGCGACCGGGTCGGCGTGGTGCTCGGCCTGGTGTGCGACGAGGCCGGTGTCGCGTTGGGCTACTCGGGCACCGACCGGGTGGCGCCCGACAAGCCGTTCCGGGACCTCGGCTTCGACTCGTTGACCGCAGTGGACCTGCGGAACCGGCTGAACGCGGTGACCGGCGTACGGCTGACCGCCACGGCACTGTTCGACTTCCCGAGCGCGGAGGTACTGGCCGCCGAGCTGTGCCGGCTGCTGATCGGCGATGCCGTCCCGGTGGTCGCGGAGACGGCGCCGGCGGTGTCCACGGTGACCGACGACCCGATCGTGATCGTGGGCATGGGCTGCCGGTTCCCCGGGGGTGTCGGGTCCGCGGACGAGCTGTGGGACCTGGTGTCGGCCGGCGTCGACGCGGTGTCGGGTTTCCCGACCGACCGCGGCTGGGACGTGGAAGGTCTGTACGACCCGGATCCGGAGCACGCCGGTACGTCGTACGTGCGGGACGGTGGCTTCCTGCGGGACGTGGCGGACTTCGACGCCGGGTTCTTCGGCATCTCGCCGCGTGAGGCCGTGTCGATGGACCCGCAGCAGCGGCTGCTGCTGGAGACCGCGTGGGAGACGCTGGAACAGGCGGGCGTGGACCCGCAGTCGGTACGGGGCGGCCGGGTCGGCGTGTTCGCCGGCACGAACGGTCAGGACTACCTGGCGACGCTGGCGGCCTCGCAGATGGTGGACGAGGGCTTCGCCGGCACCGGCAACACCGCCGCCGTACTGTCCGGCCGGATCGCGTACGTGCTCGGGCTGGAGGGCCCGGCGGTCACCGTGGACACGGCGTGCTCGTCGTCCCTGGTCGCGCTGCACTGGGCGGTACAGGCCCTGCAGCGCGGCGAGTGTGACCTGGCGCTGGCCGGCGGCGTCACCGTGATGACGACGCCGGGCTCGTTCTCCGCGTTCAGCCGGCAGCGCGGCCTGGCCGCCGACGGTCGGTGCAAGGCGTTCTCGGACAGCGCGGACGGTACCGGCTGGGGCGAGGGCGTCGGGCTGGTACTGGTGGAGCGGCTCTCCGACGCACGCGCCAACGGGCACACCGTGCTGGCCGTGATCCGGGGCAGTGCGGTCAACCAGGACGGCGCCTCGAACGGCCTGACCGCGCCGAACGGTCCGTCGCAGCAGCGGGTGATCCGGCAGGCGCTGGCCGCCGCCGGACTGCCGTCCACGGAGGTGGACGCGGTCGAGGCGCACGGCACCGGTACCTCGCTGGGTGACCCGATCGAGGCGCAGGCGCTCCTGGCCACCTACGGGCAGGGCCGGGACACCGACCGTCCACTGTGGCTGGGGTCGATCAAGTCGAACATCAGCCACACCCAGGCCGCGTCGGGCGTGGCCGGCGTGATCAAGATGGTGCAGGCGATGCGGCACGGCGTACTGCCGCCGACCCTGCACGTGACCGAGCCGTCGTCGCATGTGGACTGGGAGACCGGACAGGTACGGTTGCTCACCGAGCGCCTGGACTGGCCCGAGGTGGACCGGCCGCGCCGGTCCGCGGTGTCCTCGTTCGGCATCAGCGGCACCAACGCGCACATCGTCCTGGAGCAGGGACCGGCGGAGCAGCCGGCCGAACCGGCTCCGGCCGACCCGACCGGCGACGATCCGGTGACCGCGTGGCCGATCTCGGCGCGTGATCCGGAGGGCCTGCGGGCGCAGGCCGCGCGGCTGGCCGGGTTCCTGGCGCCGGTACCGGACCTGCGTCCGGCGGACGTGGGCTGGTCGCTGGCCACCACCCGGGCCGCGCTGGAGCACCGTGCGGTCGTGACGGGGCAGACGCGCGAGGAACTGCTCGCCGGCCTGTCCGCCGTGGCCGCGGGGCAGCCGACACCCGGCGTCGTCACCGGCACCACCGGCGCCGGCCGTACCGCGTGGGTGTTCACCGGTCAGGGCGCGCAGTGGGCGGGCATGGGCCGTGAGCTGTACGAGACGTTTCCGGTGTTCGCGGATGCGTTGGACGGCGCGTGCGCGGAGTTCGACACGCTGTTGGATCGTCCGCTGCGCGACGTGATCTTCGCCGGTGGAGACCTGTTGGACCAGACGGGCTTCACCCAGCCGGCGTTGTTCGCGGTCGAGGTGGCGTTGGCGGAGCTGTTGTCGTCGTGGGGTCTTGCGCCGGATGCCGTTGCGGGGCACTCGATCGGTGAGATCACCGCCGCGTACGTGGCCGGTGTGTTCGGCCTCCGGGACGCGTGCCGGCTGGTCGCGGCGCGCGGCGGGTTGATGCAGGCGCTGCCGGCTGGTGGCGTGATGCTGGCGGTCGCGGTGTCCGAGGAGCAGATCGCGCCGTGGCTCAGCGACGGCGTCTCGCTCGCGGGAATCAACGGCCCTTCCGCCGTCGTGGTGTCCGGTGACAAGGAGCCGGTGGAGCGGGTCGAGGCGCACTTCCGATCCGAGGGTGTGAAGGCGTCCTGGCTGCGGGTCAGTCACGCGTTCCACTCGGTCCGGATGGACCCGATGCTCGACGAGTACCGCCGGGTGGCGGAGTCCGTCGAGTTCCGCGCGCCGATGCTCACCCTGATGTCCACCGTGACGGGCCAGGCCGCCGACGCCGACCTGCTGGGTACCCCGGAGTACTGGGTGTCCCAGGTGCGCGAGCCGGTCCGGTTCGCGCCCGCCGTGGCGTCGTTGCGGTCCTCCGGCGTGACGCGGTTCGTGGAGGTCGGCCCGGACGCGGTGCTGACC
>JBAUUM010000702.1:0-2903 GCA_049582705.1 Actinocatenispora sp. | reverse complement strand
ACCACGTGCCGCACGTCGCCCAGCCGGTACCCGCCCGTCACCACCGGCTCCGGACCGCCGAACGCGCCCGCCAGCGCCGACGCCATGTCGCCCACCGTGCGCGGATCGCCGGACGCGACGTTGAACGCGCGGAACCCGGCACCGTCCGCGGTACCCGCTAGCGCCGCCAGGTTCGCCGCCGCCACGTCCCGCACGTGCACGAAGTCGCGCCGCTGCCCGCCGTCCTCGAACACCCGCGGCGCCTCGCCACGCTCCAACGCCGACCGGAACAGCGCCGCCACCCCCGCGTACGGCGTGTCCCGCGGCATGCCCGGCCCGTACACGTTGTGGTACCGCAGGGCCACCGCGCAGCCCCCCGTCGACCGGGTCCAGGCCGAGGTCAGGTGCTCCTGCGCGAGCTTCGTGGCCGCGTACGTGTTGCGCGGGTCCAGCGGCGCGTCCTCGTCGACGCGCCCCGGCGCCAGCGGCGCGCCGCAGCGCGGACACGGCGGCTCGAACCGCCCCGCGGCCAGGTCGCCCTCCCGCCGCGGCCCGGGACGCGTGTCGCCGTGTTCCGCGCAGCGGTAGCTGCCCTCGCCGTACACGACCATCGAGCTGGCCAGCACCAGCCGGCCGACCCCCGCGGCGGCCATCTCCGCCAGCAGCACCGCGGTGCCCAGGTCGTTGCAGCCCACGTACTCCGGCAGGTCGGAGGTGTCCACGCCGAGGCCGACCATCGCCGCCTGGTGCACCACCGCGTCCACGCCGGTCAGCGCGGTACGGACGGTGTCCGCGTCGCGGACGTCACCGATCATCGTGTCGTACCCGTCCAGCCACGCCGGTCGGCCGCGGTGCGCCGCCGGATGCAGGCAGTCCAGGATGCGTACCGTGTGGCCGTCCGCGATCAGCGCCTCGACCACCTGCGCGCCGATGAAGCCGGCGCCGCCCGTCACCAGTACCGAGGTCACGGCAGGTCGAGATGCGTGTCGAGGCCGTCCAGGGCGTGCGGGCAGGCACAGCCGCGCTCCGTCGGCAGCTCCGCCGCGACCCGCAGCAGCAGGGACCGCAGCCGTTCGGTGTTCTCGCCGAAGACCCGGAAGACCTCCTCCTGGCTGACCCCGGCACCCGACTCGATGCCGGCGTCCAGGTCGGTCACCAGGGCCACCGGCGTGTAGCAGAGCGCCAGCTCGCGGGCCAGTACCGCCTCCGGATGGCCCGTCATGTTGACCAGCGACCAGCCCTGCGCGGCGAACCACAGCGACTCCGCGCGGGTGGAGAACCGGGGCCCCTCCACGATCACCATCGTGCCGCCGTCGACGATGTCCACACCGGACGCCGCACCGGCGGCCCGCACTGCACCCCGGCCCACCGGGCAGTACGGGTCCGCGAACGACAGATGCACCGCACCGGTGTCGTAGTACGTCTGCCGGCGGCCGCTGGTCCGGTCCACGAGCTGGTCGGGCAGTACGAACGTGCCCGGGCCCAGCTCGGGCCGCAGCCCGCCCACCGCGCACGGCGCCAGCACCTGCCGCACGCCGAGCGAACGCAGCGCCCACAGGTTCGCCAGGTACGGGATGCGGTGCGGCGGAAACCGGTGGTCGCGGCCGTGCCGGGGCAGGAACGCGACCCGGCGCGGCGGTGCGTCGACGTCCACGCCCGGCACCTCACCCACGACGATCGGATCGCTCGGCGGGCCGTACGGCGTCTCGACCTTGTGCTCCGTGGTGTCGGCCAGCAGGGCGTAGAGCCCGGTACCGCCGATCACGCCCACATCGGCGATGTGCTCGCCCATGCCGCGTCCCCCTCCAGCCGGTTGCTGGCCGACCCTACCCGGCGATCCGGCCGGGAACCCCTCGTGTTCGTGATCCGTAAGGTGTGGGTCTTTGCCGGCGTGTCGGGCGGGATGATCGGCCCAACGACGTGCTTCCGACACCGACCGTGACAGTGATCTCAACAATCTTGTTAGGTCACGTTCGACGCTTCGACTTCCCCGGGACGGGGGTCCGTCGATAGCGTTCGGGTCGACAGCGGTGACCGGACCGGCCGGTGCGCGGTACCGCGGGCAAGTCATGGGGAGGAAGTGGCGTGCGGCATGAGGCAGGAAGGTCCGGGCACATGGCGGTCGAGTCCCTGACGGGGCGGCTCCTGGTGGCGACGCCGACCTTGCGTGACCCGAACTTCGAACGGACAGTCGTACTGCTCCTCGCCCACGAGCGAGGCGGAGCGCTCGGCGTCGTCCTCAACCGGGCCACCGAGCTGCCCGTCACGGACATCGACGCCCTCGGCCCCTGGGCGGACCGGGCCAGCGAACCCGCCGTCGTCTTCGAAGGCGGACCCGTCCAACCCGAGGCCGCCATCTGCCTCGCCCGGCTGCGACCCGGCGGCGAGACCAAGGGCATCACCCGGGTCGCCGGCCCGGTCTGCTCGGTCAACCTGCCCGCCGAAACCGGCGAGGTCAACGACGCCATCGAAGGCGTACGCGTCTTCTCCGGGTACGCCGGCTGGGACGCCAGCCAGCTCGAACACGAGATCGATTCCGGCTCCTGGCTGGTCTTCGACGGGCTGCCCGGCGACGCCTTCTTCTCCCGCCCCGACGACCTGTGGCCCATGGTCCTGCGCCGGCAGGGTGGCCTGCTCCCCGCCGTCGCGCTCTACCCGTCGGACCCGTCCCTCAACTGACGCCGGGGCACTCTGCGACCCCCTGGGGCCCTCCGCGACCCCCCGGGGTCCCCCCGGCCACCTTCGTCCCCGCTGTGTACACTTGCGAAGCGCACCGCCACGGTGGTGCGGATGGGGCTGTGGCGCAGCTGGTAGCGCACCACACTGGCAGTGTGGGGGTCAGGGGTTCGAGTCCCCTCAGCTCCACTCAATCGAGGGCGAAGTGTGTTCGCGGAGTGCGCGAACCGCTTCGCTTTCGTCATTTC
>JBAUUM010000701.1:0-9074 GCA_049582705.1 Actinocatenispora sp. | reverse complement strand
GCCCTGTACGCGCTGGGTGGCCGGCGGGAATCGGGCGCCGGCCTGGTCCGCGCCGCGGTCCGGCTCGACGACGCGCTGGACGACTGCGACCTGGTCGTCACCGGTGAGGGCTCCTTCGACTTCCAGTCGCTGCGCGGCAAGCTGCCCGCCATGGTCGCCGGGGCGGCGGCCGAACGCGGCGTGCCGTGCCTGGTACTGGCCGGCCGGGTCGAGGTCGGCCGGCGGGAGGCCGCGGCGGCCGGCATCGAGGCCACGTACTCGGTGGTCGAACACGTGGGCGGCGTCGAGCAGGCCATGAGCGCCGCGGGCGACGGGCTGCGGTCGCTGGCCGCCCGGGTGGCCCGGCAGTGGGGCGGGGGCTGAGACACACCCCACGCGTCCGCCGCCGTCGAGCCCACCGCGGCACGGTCGGTACTGGTGCGCCGGTGCGGTGCCCCGCCGGTACCGGTCGGCGCCCGACCACGGCCGTCCTCCGTCGCTGGGGGAAATGGTCGTTCATGCGCGCTTTGCCGTGACAAAGCGGACCGACGCGTCACAGCTCACTGGCGGTACGCGGAGACTGTGCGAACATGGGGAATGAAGGCCCACGGCGCCGTTGTTCTCCAGACGACCAGAGGATCTGGCTGACAGCGGACGACACACCAACCGGCGCAGGGAGCACCAGTGACTGTTCAGGGCACCGAGACGACCACCGGCGGCATCGTCCTCACCGATGGCGCGGCCGAGAAGGTCAAGGCGCTGCTCGACCAGGAAGGCCGCGACGACCTGCGGCTCCGGGTCGCCGTGCAGCCGGGCGGCTGCTCCGGCCTGCGATACCAGCTCTTCTTCGACGAGCGTTCGCTCGACGGCGACGAGGTCACCGACTTCGGCGGCGTCGAAGTTGTCGTCGACCGCATGAGCGTCCCCTACCTGCAGGGCGCCACCATCGACTTCGTCGACAAGATCGACAAGCAGGGCTTCACCATCGACAACCCCAACGCGACGGGGTCCTGCGCCTGCGGCGACTCCTTCCACTGATCGGTCGGCCCCAGCGAAACGCTGGCGGCGTTCTCGGTCGCTTGCGTACCAACTCCGTACGCGGCGCTCCCTGCGGCCTTGCCAGCCTTCCGCTGGGGCTCGACCGATCCTGCTTGGGGGTTGTGGGGCTCGGTGTGGGGGTGGGTTGTGTGGGTGGGGGCTCGTGACGTCCAAACCCGCCTGGGCTCGTGACGTCCAAACCCGCCTGGGCTCGTGACGTCCAAACCCGCCTGGGCTCGTGACGTTCAAACCCACGGACCGCGTGACGTCCCGACCCACGTGACCTCGTGACGTCCCGACCCGCCTGGCTCGTCACGTCCAAGCCCGGCGGGACCGCGTGACGTCCGAAGAGCAACTGAAGCACCGCTCACTGGCCGGACGGCCGGTGGGCGGTGTGGTGTGTTCAGGCCTCGGGAGTGGTCGATGGGTGTTGCGACCGTGTCGATGCTGTACGCCACAAGCGGGACGTTCCTACCCCATGGCGTGCGGCGGGTGCTGGTCGAGTAATCTTCGACCGTCGGTGACAGCCGTCGCCGCCCCTTGTACCAAAAGGAAGGCAGGAGCAGGTGGCCGCAGGTCCAACCTCCAGGGCTCGCACCCGCCGTCCGGCTCGCGCCAGTCAGGTGACTCGTGCCAGCAGCATGACCGCTACCCACCGCCTGACCGGCGCACGGCGTCTTGGCGCTGTCGCGGTCGGTAGTGTCGCGCTTCTGGTGTCACTGGCGGGTTGTTCGGCCAAGGACGCCTTCGCCTTCGGGTGGCCACACGGCGGCATCACGCCGCAGGCCCACCGGATGTACAACCTGTGGATCGGGTCCACCGTCGCGGCCCTGGCCGTCGGCGTTTTCGTGTGGGGCCTGATCTTCTGGTGCGTGGTGCGCTACCGCAAGCGCGGCGAGACCCTGCCCGCGCAGACCCGGTACAACCTGCCGATCGAGATCGTGTACACGGTGGTGCCGTTCTTCATCATCGCGGTGCTGTTCTACTACACGGCGATCACCGAGAACTACGTGAACAAGGAACACAAGCACCCGGACACCCGCGTCGAGGTCGTCGCGTTCAAGTGGAACTGGCAGTTCCGCTACCCGGACTCGCACGCCGCCAACGGTCAGCCGGTGGAGACCACGGGCTCCAGCGACCAGATCCCGGTGCTTGTCGTCCCGACCCACAAGACGATCCACTTCACCGAGACCAGCCGCGACGTCATCCACTCGTTCTGGGTGCCGGAGCTGCTGTTCAAGCGGGACGTCTTCCCGGGCAACACGATCAACTCCTTCGAGGTGACGATCGAGAAGCCTGGTCCGTACGTGGGTCGCTGCGCGGAGCTGTGCGGCACGTACCACTCGCAGATGAACTTCGAACTGCGTGCGGTCAGCTGGACCGACTACCAGACCTTCCTGAAGGACAAGCAGAAGGGGATGAGCACCCCGGACGCCCTCAAGGACATCGGCCAGAAGCCCTACGCGACGACCACGCACCCGTTCAACACCGACCGCACTTCGCGCACGGCGAGCTGAGGCGACCATGAGGACCGAATCGCGAATCTTCAACCTTGTCGCGCTGTTCCTGGCTGTGGCGGCCGTCGTCTACGCCTGGTGGACCCACGCGTCGACCGGCCACATCGAGGTGATCGGCCTCGTCTCCCTGATCCTGTCGACGCTGCTGCTGTCGATGTGCGGGTTCTACTTCGCGTTCATCGCCCGCCGCATGGAGCCGCGACCGGAGGACCGGGAGGACGCGGAGATCGCCGACGGCGTCGGTGAGATCGGCTTCTTCAGCCCCGGCAGCTACTGGCCGTTCGGCATGGCGCTGGCCGCCGCCACCGCGGGCCTCGGCGTGGTGTTCTGGCAGTTCTGGCTCCTGCTCGGCGGCCTGATGGCGGTCGTCGCCGCCGTCTGCGGCTTCGTCTGGGAGTACTACACCGGCACCCGCCGGGTACACGGCCACGGCTGACGCCCCCGGGCCACAGCGACACAGGCTCCTCGCGCCCCGTCGGGTGCGGGGAGCCTGCCGTTCTGGTGGCGGCCCACCGGTCCACCGGCCCGCCGAGGGTGCCGTTGCCGAAGGCATTCCGTAGGAGAGCGCACGGGGGACCGCACAGGAGCGGTCGCGACCCGGCGGTACGACGGGCGGGAAAGGGTGTCAGGCGGCGTCTGCGCGGCGCCCGGCCGACGTGGCGTCCTCGGCCAGGGCCTGGCCCGACGAACCGATCAGCAGGGCTTCACCGCACCGGACGCAGCACCACTCCGGGCAGTCGGTCCCGTGTCCGTCCGCGCACTCGGGCTGCTCGAACGGCATGAGTCCGCCGCACGTCGAGCAGGGCAGCTCCCACAGCGTCGCGTCGAGAAACCGATCATCGTTCTGCACCTCTTGCCACCTCCGACCCTCGACCCTCCCACTCGACTGGTGGTTCTCCACGCAGCTCGGCCGGCGTGTCGGCATCCCGTGGGCCAGAGCGGTACGCCAGGCGACGGCCAGCGCCCGGGAGGGGCGAGCGCGTCCCGGACGGCCATGCCGAGAAACTCGACGGCCTCCCGGTACTGCACGCCCGTGTCGCCGTGGCGCGAGCCGTGCCCACCCCGCATGCCGATGGTGGGATGCGCCACACCACGCCGGTCCGGCGGTACTGCCGGGCCTTGCGGCTCCGTTCCGTGGCCCGCCGGCCCGCGTGGCACCCCGCACCGCGGTGCGTCACGAGACCGGCGGACGGGTGCCTCAGCGGTGGACGGCGAGCAGGACGATGCGCTCGGTGAACGAGCCGTGCTCGGTTGCCTTCTTCTCCCGGAGCCGCTCCAGCTCCGCGGGATCGGTGTCCAGGTCGACGGCCAGGGCGCGGAGCACCTCCATGATGTCCACCAGTTCTGCGGGGTTCTCATCCTCCAGGAACTCGTGGACCTCTTCGACGAGCTTGGCCCTCAGCAGTGCCCGGTACTCCATCGGGTCGGCGATCCGGGTTTCCGGACGGGCACCGGAAGCGGTCACGATCTCGGGGATCCGATCGCGGACCAGCTTGTCGTGGCGTTCGGTAGGCATCGCACCATTTTGCGAGAGAGAATCGCGGAACGCCACCAAGACGGCCGTGATGCCGCGCTACAAAACCGGCATTAACCGCGTCTTGACCTCGCTCGCACAGCGCTCGGTGATCGTGCCGGGCGGCGCGAAGTGCCCCTGACCTCCCCGGACGCCGTGGGTCGGTCCCGGTCAGTCCGTCTTTCCGGCCACCGTGGTCCAGCGTTCCAACGTGGCCGCGGCGGCGCCGGAGTCGATGGCGGTCGCCGCCGCGGTGAGGCCGCCCCGCAGTGCCGCGGTCACGTCGCCGGACAGGCCGCGGTGCGCGGCGATCGCCGAAGCCGCGTTGATGAGCACCGCGTCGCGTACCGGTCCGAGCTCGCCGGCCAGGACCCGGCGCGCCACCGCTGAGTTGAACGCCGCGTCGTCGCCGCGCAGGTCGTCCATCGTGGCCCGGGGCAGGCCCAGTTCCAGAGCGTCCAGGACCATCTCGCGCACCGTGCCCTCGGACACCACCCACAGCCGGGTCGGCGCGGTGGTGGTGAACTCGTCCAGCCCGTCCTCGCCACGCAGCACCAGTACCGAGCAGCCCCGCTGGGCCAGTACCTGGGCCAGTACGGGCGCCATCCGCAGGTCCGCGCAGCCGATCGCCCCGGCCCGTGGGGTCGCCGGGTTGGTCAGCGGACCGAGGAAGTTGAACACGGTCGGAACCCCGAGCTCGCGACGCGGGCCGGCCGCGTGCCGGTAGCCGGGGTGGAACTGTGCGGAGAAGGCGAACCCGATGCCGGCCTCCCGGACGCATCGCGCGACGCCCTCCGGGCTCATGTCCAGGGGGACGCCGAGCGCCTCCAGCAGGTCGGCGGCGCCGCAGCGGGACGACGCGGCCCGGTTGCCGTGCTTGACGACGGGCACGCCCGCGCCGGCGACCACGATCGCCGCCATGGTGGAGATGTTGATGGTGTGCGCGCCGTCGCCGCCGGTCCCGACGACGTCCACGGCGTCGGCCAGCGGAGCGGGGCCCGGGCCGGTCCAGTCGACCAGGTCGAGCCGGGTGGCGTTCGCCAGCATCACCGTGACCAGGCCGGCAACCTCGTCGGGGGTCTCGCCCTTGGCCCGCAGGGCCACCGCGAAACCGGCGATCTGGGCGCTCGTGGCGTTGCCGGCCATGATCTCGCCCATGGCCCAGGCGGTGTCGTCAGTATTGAGCGGTTCGCCACGAAGCAGCGTGGAGATCAGCACCGACCAGGTCCGATCGGCCATGGGGGACCCTTCTGCTACCGATTGGTGGCGACCTGCCCCGCGCTCTGCCGCCGAAGCATGTCGGCGAGAGTGTCCGCGGTGGTCACCGGATCCAGCGGGTGGGCGAGTACGGCATCCGCGAGGGACCAGGCGGCCAGCCATCGGTCCGCGTCCCGGCCGACCACCACCACGGTCATCGGCGGGTCGAGGATCTCCTCCTTGACCTGGTGCGCGATGCCGATCCCGCCCGCGGGCCAGGCCTCGCCGTCCAGCAGCAGGAGGTCCACGTCGCCGTCGTCGGCGTGCTGCATGACCTCGCGCTGCTCGGCGCACTCGACGAAGGTGACGGACATGTCGGCGGCCGGACGGCTGCCGATTGCCAGGCGCATCCGCTCCCGGACCTTCTCGTCGTCGCTGTAGAGCAGGACGGTGCGGGTGATCGTGGCGTTGGCCATCGTTTTCAAGCTCCCCGGAGTGCTGGCCGGACGCTACGGATCGTACCCGGCGTGCCGCGCGGGGCGTCGCCCGGTCGTACGCGTCCGGATGCCGCGCCCGGGGCCACCCGGGAAAGCGGTGGGAGTCGGCGCAAGCCGGGCGTTCCGGCGTTTTCCCGCGTGCCACGTCCCGCGGGGGCAGGCTGTGGGCACCGGTGTCGACTCGGCAGGAGGGTTCATGTCCATGACCGCGGATCCCACATCCGCAGAAGTCCCGCCAGGACCGGACGGACGGTCCGCGATCGCTGCGGTGAGTGACCGTACGGTTGCTGCGGCGAGCGGCGCGCCGTTCGGCGGGACGGCTCGATGTGTCCAGGCTGCGTTGCATGCCACCCGGCGGTGGGCGCTGTCACCGGAGGGGCAATAATGTCCGGCGTGACTGCCGCCCCCGCTATCGAGCAAAATCGGATCCATTCGCTGACCAGGCCCAACATGGTCAGCGTCGGTGTGATCATCTGGCTCTCCAGCGAGCTCATGTTCTTCGCGGCGCTCTTCGCGATGTACTTCTCGATCCGCGCCGCAGCGCCCAACGAGTGGATCGAGCACACCAAGGAGCTCGACGTCCCGTACGCGCTGACGAACACCATCATCCTGGTGCTGTCGTCGGTGACCTGCCAGTTCGGTGTGTTCGCCGCCGAGCGGGGCAACGTCTACGGGCTGCGCCGCTGGTTCTCGATCACGTTCATCATGGGCCTGATCTTCGTGCTCGGACAGGTCAACGAGTACCGCTCGCTGTACAGCGAGGGTCTGAAGCTGGACACCGACGGGTACGGGTCGATGTTCTTCCTGACCACCGGTTTCCACGGCCTGCACGTCACGGGCGGTCTGATCGCGTTCATCATCTACATGGTGAGAACGACGCTGTCCAGATTCACCCCGGCGCAGGCGACCGCCGCCATCGTCGTGTCGTACTACTGGCACTTCGTCGACGTGGTGTGGATCGCTCTGTTCAGCATGATCTACATCTTGAAGTAGCGCGGCACTCCGCTGGGCCGGAGCCCGCGCGCTCCGTCCGGCGGGAAGCCCGCCCGCCGTCCCAGACCGGTGGGCGTGCCGCGCGGAACCCCAAGTGAATTGAGTGAATCGGCGCCGACAGGAGTTACCCCGGCCGGTACCGACCGACCCGCAAGGTGAGGCCATGACACCTGCTCCCCCCGACCGACCACGCGGCCAGTTGCGCCGCAAGTTGGGCACGGCTGCCCGGCTTGTCGCGGCGCTGGCCCTGGCGGGCGGCGTGTACACGGCGTTCGCGCCGTCCAGTCAGGCGGACGACACGCCGAAGCAGGAATTGTCCGTCGCGGCGCAGAAGGGGAAGCAGCTGTTCGACACCAGCTGCATCACCTGCCACGGCGTCAACGGCGGTGGCGTGCAGGGTCGCGGTCCGAGCCTGGTCGGCGTCGGATCGGCGGCGGTCGAGTTCCAGGTCACCACCGGCCGGATGCCGATGGACCGGCAGGAGGCCCAGGCGGCGCGCAAGGAACCGGTCTTCGACGACACCCAGGCCAAGCAGCTGGGTGCCTACATCGAGGAGCTGGGCGGCGGTCCGCAGATCCCCGACGGTGACCTGCGCAAGGGCGACATGGCCGCCGGTGGCGAGCTGTACCGGGTGAACTGCTCCAGCTGCCACGGCTTCTCGGCCGGCGGTGGCGCGCTGTCCTCCGGTAAGGCCGCGCCGAGCCTGCACCCGTCGACCGACCGGCAGATGTACGCGGCCATGCTGTCCGGCCCGCAGAGCATGCCGGTCTTCGGCGACAACGAGCTGACGCCGCAGGAGAAGATGGACATCATCTCCTACGTGCAGAGCATGAAGGAGAACCAGTCGCCCGGCGGCTGGAACATCGGCGCGATCGGCCCGACAACCGAGGGCCTGGCGATCTTCCTCATCGGCATCACCTCGTTGCTGTTCGCCACGCTGTGGATTGCGGGGAAGTCATGAGTGCCAGCGACCAGTCCCACGACTTCGACCCGGATGACCCGAGGCTCACCCGGTTCGACCTCGTGCGTGAGGGCGCTCGCCGCGACGGCGTGGAGATCGTCCACTACGAGCCCCGGTTCACCACGCCCGGCACGGCGGAGGAGAAGCGGGTCGTCCGGTTCATCGCGTTCTGTTTCGCGATCGTCGGGCTGGCCGCGCTGGCCTTCATCGTGGCGTACGTCGCCTGGCCGTGGCAGTACAAGGGCGGCTGGAACGTCAACAAGTGGTACACCCCGGTGCTCGGCCTGACCCTCGGTCTGGCGCTGCTGTTCATCGGCATCGCGATCATCACCTGGGCCAAGAAGCTGATGCCCGAGGAGGTGTCGATCGAGACGCGGCACGACGGCGCGTCCGACGACACCGAGCGGAAGCTGACCGCGGCCACCGCGCTGAGCATGGTCGACGAGCTGGGCATCAAGCGCCGGCCGCTGCTCAAGGGCGCGGTCGCGCTCGGCCTGGCGCCGGTCGGGATCGCCGCGATCATGCCGCTCGGCGGGCTGATCAAGAACCACAAGTCGGCCCTGCTGCACACCGCGTGGCACAAGGGCATCCGGCTGATGCACGAGGACGGCACCCTGGTGCGTCCCGAGGACGTCAGCGCCGGTGGCCAGATCACCGTGTTCCCGGCCGTGCCGGAGGGCGCCACGAACAAGTACGCCGACGCCCCGACGCTGCTGATCCGCCTGCGTGACGACGACGCGGAGCGGACCCGGCAGAACGCCCTGACCGTCAACAAGGGCGCGCAGTGGGAGAACTACGTGGCGTACTCCAAGATCTGCACGCACGCCGGCTGCCCGGCCAGCCTCTACGAACAGCAGAGCAACCGGCTGCTGTGCCCGTGTCACCAGTCGCAGTTCGACATCACCAACAACGCCCAACCGATCTTCGGCCCGGCCACCCGGCGGCTGCCCCAGCTGCCGATCACGGTCGACAGTGACGGCTACTTCGTCGCCACGTCCGACTTCAAGGTGCCGATCGGTCCGGGCTTCTGGGAGCGGTCATGAAGCGTCCGAAGTTCGACCCCAAGCAGGCGCCCGGACAGGTCGCGGACTGGGCGGACCAGCGGTTGGCCGGTGCCGGCCCGCTGCGGAAGCTGTTCAACAAGGTCTTCCCGGACCACTGGTCGTTCATGCTGGGCGAGATCGCCCTGTACTCGTTCGTCATCCTGCTGCTGACGGGCACGTTCCTGGCGTTGTTCTTCACCCCGTCGTCGCACGAGATCGTGTACCACGGCTCGTACGTGCCGCTGCGGGGCATCCAGATGTCCGAGGCGTACGCGTCGACGCTGAACCTGTCGTTCGACGTGCGGGGCGGGCTGATCCTGCGGCAGATCCACCACT
>JBAUUM010000700.1:0-13624 GCA_049582705.1 Actinocatenispora sp. | reverse complement strand
CCGCGGCGCTCTCCGCCCACCGCTCCCGTCGAGGCCCGGGCCCGCCCCCTCCTGCCCGGCCGTGTCACCGACGGCCCGGGACCTCCGCCCGCAGGTCCGACAGTGATCAACCCCGTGCCCGCCATCTCGGCGGGTGCCGGACGCGGCGTCCTGCTCGTGATTCTCAGCCACCCCCGGCTGGTCTGTCCGTACACCTCGACCTTCATCGCCCCTGGAGGCATCGCATGCGCAGCATCCTGATCGTCGGCGCCGGCCAGTGCGGCCTGCAGCTCGGTCTGTCCCTGCTCCAGAGCGGGTACGAGGTGACCATCATGTCCGCGCGCACTCCGGAGCAGATCCGCGGCGGCGCGCCCACCTCGACCCAGGGGATGTTCGATCAGGCGTTGAGCACCGAGCGGGCGCACGGGTTGAACCTGTGGGACGGGCAGACCCCGGACTTCCACGGGCTCCACATCGCGCTCTCCGCGCCGCCGGGCCACAAGGCCCTCGACGTGACCGCCCGACTCGACAAGCCCGGTCAGTCCACCGACCAGCGCCTGAAGATGGCGACCTGGCTCGAACTGTTCACCGAGCGCGGCGGGACCGTCGTCTACCAGGGCGTCACACCCGCCGACCTTGACCAACTCGCCGCACAGAGCCGATTCGACCTGGTCATCGTCGCCGCCGGGAGGAGCGAGCTGAGCGCGCTGTTCCCCCGCGATCCGGTCCGCTCCCCGTACACCGAACCACAGCGCGGACTGGCCGTCGCCTACGTGCACGGCATGACACCCGACCCGCTGTTTCCCGAAACCAGCGTCACGTTCAATGCCGTTCCCGGGCTCGGCGAACTGTTCGTCATTCCGTCTCTGACCCTGTCCGGGCCGTGCGACATCCTGTTCTGGGAGGTCATCCCCGGTGGGCCGCTGGACCGGTGGGCCGCCCCGATGGATCCGGCGCAGCACCTCAGGATCATGTTGGAACTGGCCCGAGAGCACACGCCCTGGGTGTGGGAGCGGTGCGGGCGGGTGGAGCTGACCGACGCGCGGGCCACCCTGTCCGGTCGGTACGCACCGACCGTGCGGCAGCCCGTCGCGACGCTGCCCTCGGGTGGCAGAGCGCTCGGCGCCGCGGACGTCGTGGTGGCCAACGATCCGATCACCGGGCAGGGCTCGAACATGGCGGCGAAGTGCGCGCAGATCTACTACCAGCGGATCGTCGACCAGCAGGACAGGCCGTTCGACGAGGCGTGGATGCGGGCGACGTTCGAGGAGTTCTGGGCGACGACCGGCGAGGCCACCACGGCCTGGACGAACGGCATGCTGCAGCCGTTGCCCGAGCACGCCCAACGACTGCTCGCCGCGGCCTCGGCGACACCGGCGGTGGCGTCCCGGTTGGTCAACGGCTTCGACGATCCGAACGACTTCCTGGGCTGGTTCACCACCCCGGACCTGGCGGACGCGTACCTGGCGCAGGTCGCACCGGACTTCGTCACGCCCGCCTCGTAGACCGTTCCCGCTCGTGGCCGGGCGGACGGCAGCGCTCGACCTGAGCCGCCGCCCACCGGCCACGGGGAACCCCGGCAGGTTGCGGTGACCGGCCGTACCCTCGATGACGTGCTGATCTGTCGTGGTGGCCGTCCATGACCCGCTCGGGCGAGGTGTCCTGGTGGTACCGCACGTCCGGCCTGCCGACGTACCGGCCGGCACTGCCCGGCGACCGTCAGGTCGACATCGCGATCGTCGGTGCCGGTTTTACCGGGCTGTGGTGCGCGTACTACCTCAAGCGCGCCCAGCCCGACCTGCGCATCGCGGTACTCGAACGCGAGTTCGCCGGCTTCGGCGCCTCGGGGCGAAACGGCGGGTGGCTGTCCGGGCTGCTGCCCGGTCCGCGCCGCCGGTACGCGCGGCACGGCGGGGTGGCGGCGACGTGCCGGCTGCAGCGCGCGGTGATCGACGGGATCGCTGAGGTCGTGGACGTGACGCGGCGCGAATCCATCGACGCCGGCCTGGTGGCGGGTGGTCGGCTCGAGGTCGCCACCAACGCGGCGCAGCTGCGGCGGCTGCGGGAGGTGCTGCGGGAGGACCGCGAGTTCGGTCTCGGGCAGGACGACGTACGGCTGCTGACATCCGACGAACTCGACTCGCGGATCCGCGTTGCCGGCTCCCGTGGCGCGCTGTACAGCACGCACGGCGCACGGATCCAGCCGGCCGCCCTGGTGCGCGGCCTCGCCGCGGCGGTGGAACGCGCCGGGGTGGACATCTATGAACGCACCGAGGTGACCCGGATCCGGCCGGGGGCCGCCGAGTGCCGGCCCGGCACCGTACGCGCCGAGGTTGTCCTGCGCGCCACCGAGGGTTTCACCGCGAGCCTGGCGGGGCACCGGCGAGACCTGTTGTCGATGAACAGCGTGATGATCGCGACGGAGCCGTTGCCGCCCCGGTTCTGGGCCACGGTCGGCTGGCAGGGCGCCGAACTCCTGGCCGATGCGGCGCACGCGTTCAGTTATGCCCAGCGCACCGCCGACGACCGGATCGCGATCGGCGGCCGTGGTGTGCCGTACCGCTACGGGTCCCGCACCGATCATTGGGGCCAGGCCCGGCGACGGGACGTGGTCGCCCTGTGGCGGGTACTGACCGGATTCTTCCCGGACCTCGCCGCCGACACGGCCGTCACACACGCCTGGTGCGGTGTGCTCGGGGTGTCGCGGGACTGGTCGGCCTCGGCCGGCCTGGACCGGCGGACCGGGCTCGGCTGGGCCGGCGGGTACGTCGGCGACGGCGTGACGATGAGCAACCTGGCCGGCCGTACCCTCCGGGACCTGGTGCTCGGGCGGGACACCGCACTGACCGGGCTGCCGTGGGTGAACCGGCCGGGGCGCCGCTGGGAGCCGGAGCCGGCGCGGTACCTGGGCGTGCGGACCGTGTACGGCCTGTACCGGGTCGCGGACCGGTTCGAGCGCCGGGACCGTCGGGTCGCTCGTGCGGTCACCGCCGTCGCCGACGTGATCGCCGGCCGCTGAACGGTCGGCGTCGGCCGGCAGGCAGGGCGGATCCACATCCGGCGGGGTCTCAGCCGTCGACGGCGCGGTCGATGTTCGCCGCCGGCGTTCCCACGCCGGCCGGATCTGGTCGACGACCTGCCGGGGTCGGGCACGCAACCACGAGGGTGTCGAACCGACCGTTCGCGGAGGCCGTCGAACTCGTGGTCACTTCCAGGTACCTACACCACTTTCAGGTGCCTACTTCCCCACAGATACCAGCGGTGTCACAGTGGGCAACGCGCCCGCCGGGAGGCACGGCGGGGAAGCGGGAGGAGACGCATGAAGGCCATGGTGCCCACGAACACCGGCGGCGCGGGCGTGGCGCTCGCCGAGGTCGACGAACCGCGGCCGGTGCCGGACGAGATCGTGGTCGCCGTCGACGCGTACTCGGTGAACCGCGGCGAGACCCTGCTGCTGGAGCGGCCGGCACCAGGCTGGCGTCCCGGCAAGGACGTCGCCGGCGTGGTCACCCGGGCGGCGGCGTCGGGCACCGGTCCGGCGGTCGGTGACCGGGTCGTGGCACACCCACCGTACGGTGGCTGGGCCGAACGGGTCGCCGTCCCGGTGACCAGCGTGGCCCGCCTGCCCGACACCGTCGGGAACGAGACGGCCGCCGCGTTGCCGCTCGCCGGGCTCACCGCACTGCGTCTGGTGCGGGCGGCGGGCCCGCTACCCGGCCGGCGGCTGCTCGTCACCGGTGCCAGCGGCGGCGTGGGCCACTACACGGTCGAGCTCGCCGTCGCGGCGGGCGCCGAGGTCACCGCCCTGAGCGCCACACCGGGCCGGGGCGGCCGGCTGGCGGAACTCGGCGCCGAGGTGGTGCACGAGGTGTCCGACGCCGACGGGCCGTTCGACGTCGTACTGGAATCGGTGGGCGGGGCGACGCTGGCGGCGACGCTGGGTCGACTGGTGCCCGGTGGGTTGCTGGTCTGGTTCGGGCAGGCCAGCCGGGAGCCGGCCACCCTGGACTTCTTCCAGTTCTTCGACGGCCCGAACGAGGCGCTGATCCGCCACTTCGACTACACCCGGTCGGATCGGACGTACGCCGAGGACCTGGAGACCCTGGTGCGGCTGGTCGTCGAGGGCCGGCTGCACCCGGAGATCGGACTGGTCGACGACTGGACCGTGACCGCCGAGGTGCTCGACCTGCTGCGGCGGCGTCGGGTCCGGGGCAACGCCGTCCTGACCCTCGGCTGACGGCGCGCCGACGACGTCACGGGATCCGGCGGCCTCGCGAGGCGACCCGCCGCCGGTCCGGCCCGCTCCCGGCCGGGCGGGTCCGGGCCGGTCAGCCGAACAGGCCCCGCTTGTAAGCCTTGGCCACGGCGGACGCGCGGTCCCGGACCCCGAGCTTGGTGTAGATGTGCAGCAGGTGCGTCTTGATGGTGGTCTCGCTGACCAGCAGCTGGCGGGCCGCGGCCTGGTTGGTGGCGCCGTCGGCGACCAGGCGCAGGACCTCGAGCTCCCGCGGGCTGAGCGCGCCGGGGGTGTTACCGCCGACCAGGCCGATCAGAGTGCTGGCCACCGACGGCGCGAGCACCGACCGGCCGGCGTGCGCCGCACGTACCGCGCGGATGAGTTCCTCGCGGGGTGCGTCCTTGAGCAGGTACCCGGTCGCGCCGGCGTTGATGGCGGGCAGCACGTCCCGGTCGGTGTCGTACGTGGTGAGGATGAGCACCCGGGCCGGGTGCCGCAGTTGGCGAAGCCGCGTGGTGGCCTCGACACCGCCCATGGTGGGCATCCGCAGGTCCATCAGGATCACGTCGACCTCGACCTGCTGGGCGAGCCGGACGGCGTCGGCGCCGTCGCCGGCCTCGCCGACGACCTCGAACTCGGCGTCGTCGGTGAACACGCCCCGCAGGCCGTCGCGCATGATCGGATGGTCGTCGACGATCAGCAGCCGGATGGGCGTCACGAACCGGCTCCGGACGACGCACCCCGGAGAGGGACCGAGGCGTTGAGGGTCGTGCCGTAGCCGGCGGTGGATTCGATCGTCAAGGTTCCTCCCACCCGGGCGAGCCTGTGTCGCATGCCGGCCAGGCCGTACCCGTCGGTTGCGGTCGTGGGGTCGAAGCCGGTCCCGTCGTCGGCGACGTCGAGCAGCAGGGTGTCATCGAGGTAGGTCAGAGTGAGCCGGACCCTCGAGGCCTGGGCGTGTTTGCCGACGTTCGACAGCGCCTCCTGGGCGACCCGGAACAGGGTGGCGTCGGTGTCGACGTCGGCGCGGGTCGGTGTGCCGGTCGTGTCCAGTTCGGCGGTGACGAGGGAGTGCTGCGACCAGGTGTGGGCCAGGCCGCCGATCGCCTCGGCCAGGCTGGCGTCGTCGAGCTGTTCGGGTCGCAGCGCCCGGACCGAGCGGCGCGCCTCGGTGAGGCTGGAACGGGCCAGGCCCTGGGCCTGGTCGAGGTGGCGGGACCATTCCTCGGGACGGTGCCGGGTCTGCTCGGCCGCCTGGAGCTGCGCGATGATCCCGGTCAGCCCCTGGGCCAGGGTGTCGTGGATCTCGCCCGCGAGGCGTTGGCGTTCCTCGACGATGCCCGCCTCCCGGGCCTGGCGTACCAGGCGGGCGTGCAGGGCCGTGTTCTCCGCCATCGTGGCCTCCAGTCGGCGGTTGGCCTCGGCCAGTTCGCCGATCATCTGTCCGCGCTGCTGGTTCTGCTCCAGCGCGCGGTTGGTGATGCTGGCCGAGTTGAGCACCAGGACCAGCATCACCCCCGCCACCAGCAGGTACATCAGGGTGTGCCCGACGTCCGCGGACGGGTAGCCGCCGGACAGGGACGCCGACACCACCAGTGCGGTGGCCGCGAACCCGACCGTTCTCCACCGCACACCGAGCGGGTAGGCGAACAGGAATCCGGCGTAGGCGAACACCCCGAAGCTGAGATTGACCCACACCAGGACGGCGGCCAGCACGGTGTGGACGACGAACGCGACGAGTCGTCGGCGCGCGGACGTGTCGTGGCGCAGGCGGGCGCTGACCGCCGCCGACCAGACCGCCGTCGCCCCGACCAGAAGGAGGAGTGCGAGCAGCCCGCCCGGCAAGGTACGGCCGGGTAGGGCGAGCGCGATCGCCGTGGACACCGTCAGCAACGGCAAGGGAAGGAGCCGTCGCAGGCGGTCCATGCGCGCCTGCCACGGGTCCTCGATGCCGGCCCTCTCACTCATCCTGCCGATGGTCTCACCCCTGGTCGGGATCGCCGTCGTCGCAGACGGCGGAGTGCCGGTCGGTCACCGGGGCGCCCGGCGGAACAGCTCCCGGAGGTGTCGGCCGTTGGCGAACACGGCCACCGCCACCATGACCAGTCCGCAGACGCCCTGTTCGATCTTCATCCACAGCGGGAAGGTGCCGGGGACCACGATGATGATCGCGATGGCCACCGGCGTGATGATCGAGACGATCCGCAGCCGCCGGTAGGCGCCACGGGAACCGCGGGCCGCGCGGCTGGTGAACAGCAGGAGCAGCACGGCCGTGCAGACCACGATGATCGCGCGGGTCCAGACCGCCGGGTTGACCTGCGCGGCGTCGTTGCGCAGCAGCACGATCGCGACGAGGGCGAGCACGCCGATGGCGAGGTAGCCGCCGACGAGACGTTTGATGATGCGGAACGCCTTGACGGTGTCCGGCCGGTTGACGTCGTCTTCGGACAGTGCCCGGGAACGGCCAGCGGTGGCCTCGGTCGGCGGTGGGCTCGAATCTCGGGTTTCCATCTGGTCCTCGTCTCCGGTCTGGTGATCACCGCACGTCGGGCCGCCCGACCCCCGTTGTACATCGGGCGACGCCGATCAGTGCTCGTCGTGCTTGGCGATGTCGAGTATCCGGTCGCGCCCGGGTGCGGCGAATCGTTCGTCGGGGCCCGGATCAGCGTCGCATCGGGCGACGACCCGTATCCACCGATCGGTGGATACGGGCGATATGAGCTGCGGGAACGCAGCCGGCAGGGAGCGGGCACGTTCGGTGCCGTACGAGGGGCCGTGCGTCCCCGACGGTCCGCGGACCCGGCCGCCCGCGGATCAGGTCAGGTCGAACGTGGGCACCGGTACGGCCTCCCCGTCGCGCAGGGCGGAGGCGTGGGCGCAGATCCCGGGTGCCGTCCACCGTGCGGCGGTCACCGCGTCGACGGCGGGGACGCGACCCCGCACGATGCTGGTGACGAACTCGTGGACCAGGTGGGGGTGCGAGCCGCCGTGGTGCGCGCCGACCGTCAACGGCCCGGTCCCCGGGTCGTACTCGCTGGTTGTGCTGAACCGGGCGATCTCCGGCGGGAGCAGGTCGGCACGGTCGGCGGGCTCGATCCGTACGCCGGTACCGGACCGTCCGCGGCGGCCGGGCTGCACCTCGTGCAGTACGAACTCGGCCGGGCCCTCGCCGGCCAGTTGCTCCCACTCGAAGCCCATCCGCTGCCCGTACACCGAGAAGCCTTCCTGGTACGCGCGGGCGGTCTGGAAGAACGCCATGGTCACCTCGGCGGCCAGGTCGTCGCGGTCGAGCCGGAACAGCGCGGTCTCCAGCGGGTACGGGTTGTCATGGTCGCGGACGAGGTGTCCGGGCAGGCGGCCGGAGCCCAGGCAGTGCACGGTCCGCACCCGCGCGCCGGACAGCGCGAGCAACGGCGACAGCGCGTGGGTGACGTAGTGCATGGGCGGGAAGCCCCACCAGTACTCGGGGAAGCCGACGAGGTCCTGCACGTGCACCCCGCGCAGGAACGTCAGCGGCCCCAGTTCGCCGCGCGCGTACCGGTCCCTGACGTGCAGGTACTCCCGGCCGTAGACCGAGGTCTCCATCATCATGTACACCCGGCCGGACTCGCGCTGCGCGGCGATGATCGCGGCGAGGTCGTCCAGGCTGGTGGCCATCGGGACCGCGCAGGCGCAGTGCCGGCCGGACCTCAGTACCCGCAGCGTCTGGGCGGCGTGGTGGGCGACGGGGGTGAGCAGGTGCACGGCGTCGTACCGCTCGTCGGCCAGAACTCCGTCCAGCGTGGTGTAACGGTCCTCGATCCGGTACCGGTCTCCGACCGTACGCAGCCGCTGCTCGTCGCTGTCACAGATCGCCACCCGCTCGACGTCCGGGTGGCTCAGGTAGATCGGCAGGAACTCCGCGCCGAACCCCAGTCCGACGACGGCGACGCTGGTCCCGGGCGTGGCAGGGGTCATGGGGCACCTCCGGAATGGTGCGGTCGGGTGCCCACGCTACCGGCCGTCCCCGCCGTCGGCGGCCGGGCGACGGGCGCGCCGATCCTCGTCACGGAACGGGACCGGTACGCGGTGCCCGGTCGCGGCGGGCGGACGGTCGCGCGGCGTCACAGGCGGCCGGCAATGACGGTGTTCCGCATCACTGGGGGGTCTTCCAGACTTCTTCCGTGAAGTTGTTGAAAGTCTGCGGCATGATTGCTGGGTCTTCGTTGACCTGCCTATTCGCCGCCCGCCGAACATGCCGCCTCGGCGGTCGCAAGATCCGGAGGGCGCTGTTCCGCGGGTGGGTGAATTTACGTTTGTGTGGCCATCGCCGCGCCGGCCGGTGCGACGATGGGCCTGTTCTTCGGGCGGGCGTGGGAAGCCGGCGGATTGCGTCGGTGACCTAGCGTCCGTTTGTGTCGGTAACCGCGCCGTTCGGCGTGGCCCGGAACCGTTACGAAGCTGTGTCGGGCAGTGTGATCGACGCCCCGTTGCGTCCCTGGCCTTACGTTGATCAGGCTTGCCGGAAATCGGAATGGGTGTTACGATGGCGAGCACTGTTTTGCGAATAAATGCATTGCTGCACACATACAACAACTATTCATGCGTGATGTTCGGGCTCCCGTGGGTGACCGGATGTGGAGGTGCGTGGCCCCCGCATCCGGTCGCCGTTTATCCGGGTGTTCCTGTGATGTCGAGGGAGCAGGATTGAAACCGGTTCTGGCAGTTCCGAACGTCGAGTTGGTGCGCTCCGAGATTGCTGCCGAAATCAAGGGGCAGACAGTTCTCGGTGGCTTCCTGGAAACAGCGGCCCGGTCTCTCGATGCCACGGCGATGTCCTGGCAGGAAAATGGCGCCTGGTGTTCCTTCACCTGGCGTGACTACCGGGATCACGTGCAGCACGCCGCAATAGGACTGGGCGAACTCGGATTCGGTCCCAAGGAATTCGCTCTGGTGATGGCCACCAATCGGCCGGAGCAGCACATCGCGGATCTGGCCATTCAGGCTGTCGGCGGTGTCGCCTGCTCGATCGACCGGACCCTGGCCGCCGGGCAGATCGCGGCCATCGCCGACAATTCCCAGGCCAGCCTGGTCATCGTGGAGAATCGCGAACTTCTGGACCGGCTCGGCACCGTACGGGGGGAGTTGCCCGCGCTGCGTCGGGTGGTGCTTCTCGACGGTGAGCCCGGCCCCGACGAGTCGGACGTGACCACCTGGGGCGCCGTTCTCCAGGCGGGCCGGGACGGCGCGGGTGCCCAGGACGAATTCTTCGCCCGCGCCCTGGACCGGCTCAGCCCGGACGATCTCGTCACGCTGATCTACACCTCCGGCACCACCGGGGACGCGAAGGGCGTGATGCTGACCCATCGCAACGTGCGGTGGGCGATCGCCGCCGGGTTCCGGGAGGACGCCGCCAGCGAGTCCGAGCAGGGCAGCCCCCCCGCCGGGCCGGCAGAACCGCGGCCGGCCGAAGAACCGCAGACGGAACAGCGGCCCGCCGAGGACCTGCGGATCATCTCGTACCTCCCGCTCGGCACGGTCGGTGCCCGGATGGTGGACCACTGGGGTCACGCGATCATGGGCAACGCGGTCATCTACTGCTGCCCGGATGTGCTGCGGCTGTTCGAGTACATGCGCGAGGTCAAGCCGTCCCTGTTGCTGGGCGTGCCGGCGATCTTCGAGAAGCTGTACGGCGAGTTCAACGCCGCCATCGACCGCGACCCGGACCCCAAGCGGCGAGACCTGCTGCGGCAGTGCCTCAACGTCGGCCGGCAGCTGGCCCGTTTCCAGGAACGCGGCGAGCCCGTGCCGGCCGAGTTCGCCGCGATGGCCGCGAAGGTCAAGCCGGTACTGCGGGGCGTGCTGGCCACGGCGGGCCTCGATCGCTGCGCCCGGGCCGTCAGCGGTGGGGCGCCCATCGACCCGCCGATCGTGGACTTCTTCTGCTCGCTCGGGTTGCCGATGACCCAGTCCTGGGGCATGACCGAGCTGACGACCGCGGTGACCAGCGACGGACCCAACGGCAGCGTGGGTCGGCCGTACGTGGGTGTAGAGATCACCCTGACCGACGACGACGAGATCGTGATCCGCGGCGGCATGGTGATGGCCGGCTACTACCGGGACCCGGAGGCGACCGCCGCGGTCCTGGACGCCGACGGCTGGTTCCACACCGGTGACATCGGGATGATCGACGACAACAACTGGCTGCACATCGTCGGCCGCAAGAAGGAACTGATCATCACCGCCGGCGGCACGAACATCGCGCCCACCCGGATCGAGCTGCTGCTCCAGCGTCACCCGCTGATCGGTCAGGCCTGCGCCATCGGTGACCGTCGCGCCTTCGTCGCCGCGCTGCTCACCCTGGATCCCGACCGGGTCCGGGACTGGGCCAGCGACGCCGGGCTCGCCGACCGCCCGATGGACGAGTTCGCCACCTGCGAGGAACTGCTCGCGGAGATCCGCTCGGCGGTGACCGACGCCAACGCGAACCTGCCCGGCAGCGACCGCGTGCGTCGCTTCCACGTCCTGCCCGAGGCGTGGAGCATGGAGACCGGCGAGCTGACGACCAACTTCAAGAAGCGTCGGAAGGTCATCGACGAGAAGTTCCACGGCGAGATCGAGTCCATGTATCAGGAGGATCCCGCTCGTCGACGCACCGTGGAGATCTGATGGTGCCCGACCCGGTGACCGCGTGTGGCCCCGACAATGGGCTCCACGGTCAGGTACGCACCGCCTGGGAATCCGCTCTGGGCCGGACCGACTTCACCGACGAGGACGATTTCTTCCTGCTCGGCGGCCATTCCCTCCGGGCGACCCGGATGATGAAGACGTTGAGTCGTCAGATCGGGGTTCGGCTACCGGTGCGGCTGGTCATGGACAACCGGAACGTCCGCGCACTGGTCGCCGCGGTGAATGCGCGCGTACAGGCGGAGAGCAGCGAGGGGTCCACGCCATGATCCGCAACTGTTCTCCGTGGCCGGTCATCAGAATTCCGCCGTTGCCGAGAACGGTGCCGGACGACGGTGGCTGAGCCCGACCGGGCATTCCCGTCGAATGTGGCGCCGGCCGGTGTCAGCTCCTCGGACTGATTTCTCGGTCGGTGTGGGTCCGGACATTCGGGTGACGGATTCCATGAACTGAAGCGGCAGTCGCGAGACGGTGAGAAAGGTAGTGGGACATGGCCCCGAAGGGCAGCTCCGGATCGGCGGACGGCAGTTCCGACGGCATTGCGTTGCCGCCTGAATGGCGCGGTTCGGCGGTTCCGCCATTCAGCCCGGACGTCGCGTTCAACGGTTACATCTGCGCGAATGTGATCTTCGCGCTGGAACAGCTCGGCCTGTTCGCCGAACTGGACGCGACGCGGCACGTGGTGCTCGACGAATTCATCGCCGAGCGGTCGCTGGACGGGCAGATGGTTCGGTCGCTGACCGACGCCGCTGTCCTCTTCGGTCTGGTCCGCGTGCCCGAGGGCCGGCTCGAACTGACCGACGCCGGCGCGTCCGCACGCCGGATGCTGGGCTTCTTCACCTGGGGTGTGGGCGGCTACCACGACATCTTCGCCGGGGCGGCCGACCTCGCCAAGGGAGACCGCGTCTTCGGCACCGACGTGCTGCGCAACGAGGCCATGGTGGCGCTCGGGTCGGCCCAGGCCGGCGAGACGCTCATGAACCACACGCTCGACGAGGTGATCGCGGAGCTCGACTTCACCATCCTCGCCGACCTGGGCAGCGGCACCTGCGCCCGGCTGTGCCGGCTGGTCGGTAGCCGCCCGGAGGCACGCGGGCTGGGCCTGGACATCAGCGCCTCGGCCACCGAACTCGCCGAGAAGACGGTCGGTGAGATCGGTCTCGCCGACCGGGTGCGGCCGGTGCAGGCCGACGTCCTCGACGTCATCCTGCGCGGCCAGCACCGTGACCGGACCGGCGACGTCGACGTGGTCATGAGCTTCATGTTCTTCCACGACCTGGTCGCCGACCCGCGGACGCGCGACCGGATCGTGCCGGAGCTGCGGGCGGCGTTCCCGAAGGCGCACACGTTCCTCATCGCGGACACGACACTGCGGCCGGCGGTGCCCGACGAGCCGAACCTGCCGGTATTCTCCGTGGGTTTCGAGCTGGCGCACGCCCTCATGGGGGTGCCGCTGCACACGAGGCAGGCCTACGAGGAGATGTTCCGCAAGGGTGGCATGAACGTTCGTCGGGTCGTGCCGTTCGGCGCGCCGCACACGTACCTGTTCGTGCTGACCACCGAGTGAGGGGACCGACGTGACGAGTCCGGAGATCCACACCGCGCTGCCGATACCGCTCGCCGTGGCGGGGCACCACCAGCCGGCGCCGTTCTACCTGACCGCCGACATGTTCGGCGGCATGCCCGTGCAGATCGCCGGTGGCGAGCTGAGCGGCCTGATCGGCAAGCCGGTCGCCGACCCGCACACGCACCCGGTGGACGAGATCTACTTCCTGATCTCGCCGACGCCCGGCGCCGCGACCATCGAGGTGCGGCTCGACGGGGAGCGCCACACCCTCACCTCGCCGGCGGTGATGCGTATCCCGGCCGACAGCGAGCACTGCTTCCTGACCCTCGAGGCGGAGCGTGGCAGCTACTGCTTCGGGGTGCTGATCGGGTCGCAGCTGTGACCGTCGACGACGTCGCCGCGCCCCCGGCGTACAACGCCAGCGTCGACGGTGCGGACGAGCTGGTCCGCCTGCACCTGAGTGAGAGCGCGTACGGTGCCAGTCCGGCCGCCACCGCGGCGGCCGGGTCTGCGCTCGAACGGATCAGCGTGTACCCCGACCCCGGCCGGGTACGGGTGGCCGAGGCGCTGGCCGCGCACTACCGGCTGCCGGCGGAGCAGATCGTGGTGTCCAACGGCAGCGACGAGCTGGTGCTGTTCAGCACGCTGGCACTGGGCGGTCCCGAGCTGCCCGGCCTGGTCACCGAGGGCACCTTCCCCGGGTACCTGAGCTGCCTGGAGACGGTACGCAGGCCGGTCCGGGCGGTGCCCCTGCGCGGCGCGACGGTCGACGTCGACGCCGTGATCGAGCAGTTGCCGCAGTGCGGCGTCGGCTACCTGTGCAACCCGCACAACCCCAGCGGCGGGTCGTTCACCCGCGCCGAGATGGACCGGCTGGTCGCGGCCGCCGCCCGCACCGGCGTACCGCTGGTGTTCGACGAGGCGTACATGGAGTTCGCCGAGCCGGACACCCCGCAGGCCCGCGACTACCTCGACGGCACGGCGCCGGTGATCGCGCTGCGTACCTTCTCCAAGGCGTACGGCCTCGCGGCGTTGCGCATCGGCTACGCCATCGGCGCGGCCGGGCCGATCCGTCAGATCCGTGCCGTGCAGGGCGTACTGCCGTTCAGCGCCAACCGTAGTGCGCAGGCGGCCGCCGCGGCGGCCGTCGCCGACCAGGAGTTCGTCCGCCGGGT
>JBAUUM010000699.1:0-3373 GCA_049582705.1 Actinocatenispora sp. | reverse complement strand
GGGTAGAGGGCGGGCCGGCGGCGGCACGGCGGAGCGTCGCGGGCCGGCGGGGTCAGTACTCGTTGCGGCCGGGGTGGCCGAGTCGGGTGGTGAGGTCGTCGAGCAGGTCGTGCAGCGCCGCGCCGAGCTGCGCCCGCTGCCCGTCGGACAGCCCGGACAGCAGCTCGGTCTCGCGGGTGAGTACCCGGTCGACGGTGCGTTCGATCTCGGCGTGACCGGCGTCGGTGAGCTGCACGCTGACCGCGCGCCGGCCGGCGTCGTCCGGTGCGCGCCGGACCAGACCGGCCGACTCGGCCCGCGCGACCCGCTGGGAGATCGCCCCGGCGGTGACCAGGGTGCGGTCGGTCAGCTGCCGGGTGGTGAGCCGGTACGGCGGCCCGGCCCGCCGCAGCACGCTGAGCAGGTCCATGGTGCCCCGGTCGATGCCCAGCTCGGCGAGCACCCGGCGCCGGTCGTCGGAGAGGAGCTTGCCGAGCTGCCAGATCCGGGTGACCACGCCGATGGATTCGGTCGGCGTTCCGGGTCGTTCCCGCCGCCAGGCGCCGGCGATCGCGTCGGCGTCGCCCGCCCAGGTCTCCTCTGCCGTCATCGCGCTCCTCGCCCGCCGGACCACGGTCGGCTCGTCCGCCGGTACCGGTGGTCAGCCTGCCCGGCGTGGACCGGCGGACGGAATCCGGGTGGACGTCGCCCGTCCCGACCATTTATGTTTAGGTCTAAACATAACTCGGACGGAGGGCGACCATGCCCCGCACCATCGTGATCACCGGCGGCGGAACCGGCATCGGACGGGCCGCCGCGGCCCGGTTCGCGGCCGACGGGGACCGCGTGACCATCCTCGGCCGACGCGGCGACGTCCTCGCCAAGACCGCCGACGAACTCGGAGTCACCGCGCTGACCTGCGACGTCAGTGACCCCGACGCGCTGACCGGCGCGCTGGCGGACCTGCCGGTGGACATCGACGTCCTGGTCAACAACGCCGGCGGCAACACCGACTTCGACAACCCCGACGCGCACGACCTGCGCCAACTGGCCGCGAACTGGCGGGCCAACCTGTGCAGCAACGTGCTCACCGCCGTACTCACCACGACCGCCCTCCGGGACCGGCTGCGGGCCGGCGGCGCCGTCATCGGGGTCGGCTCGATCGCGGCCGAGAAGGGCGCCGGGGCGTACGGGGCGGCCAAGGCCGCACTCGCGGCCTGGAACATCGACCTGGCCGGCACGCTGGGACCCCGTGACATCACCGCGAACGTGGTGTCCTGCGGCTACATCGCCGACACCGAGTTCTTCCGCGACTTCCTGACCGACGAGCGGCGGGGCACGCTCGTAGCGCAGACCGCGGTGCGCCGTGCCGGGGACCCGGCCGACGTCGCCGGGGTGATCGCGTTCCTGGCCTCAGCGGACGCCCGCCACCTCACCGGCCAGGTGCTCAACGTCAACGGCGGAGCGTGGACCACCCGCTGACCCCACGCGGCACCGCGCCGGAGGTCTAGGTCCAGTAGATGCCGCGCACCGACTTCGTGGCGATCATGGCGATGTCGACGATCCACAGGATCCCGAACAGTCCTCCGGTCAGCAGCTTCAGTACGCCCTTACCGACCTGCCCCAGGTAGAACGCGTCGATTCCGAGCACACCGAGGAAGATCGACAACAGCAGGGCCGCCAGCCAGTTCCGCCGCAGGACGATCCCCGCCTCCGCGGTGGCGGCCACCGCGGAGGCGCTGACGGCGCTGGCGGTGGCCGCCGGAGTCTGCTGGCTGACGTTCTGGTTGACGACCACGTTCACGTTGGGCTCGGCGGTGGCCCGGGTACCGGGCTGCGCGGCCGGTGCCGTACTCCGGGACCCGGCCGCCTCCGCCGGATCCGCCCGCCCCGGCCGGTACCGGGTCGGGGTCACCTGCTCGGGCGCCACCTGTTGCTGCGGCATCCGAGGTGCTTGAGGCAGCACCCGAGGCGTCATCCGCTGCCGCTGGTCCGGCGCGGCGGTCGCCGGCAGGTCCCGGCTGCGCAGCACGTACTTCTGCGGCTGCCCGCGGTCTCCGAGGTTGGTCATGGCGTTCACCCCCACCTACGCGTCAAACAGTAGTGTGACGGAAGCGCTGAGTGAGCCCACTGACCAGCCCATGGCGGTCGGTCGAACACCCCCCGCCCCCGGACCGGGCGCCGGACCCGGTGGCGGAGGCGCCGCTCACGGCCGGATGTGGCCGTCCCCGATGACCAGATATTTCGTGCTGGTCAGCTCGGGCAGACCCATCGGGCCGCGGGCGTGCAGCTTCTGGGTGGAGATGCCGATCTCGGCACCGAACCCGAACTCGCCGCCGTCGGTGAACCGGGTCGACGCGTTGACCAGGACCGCGGCCGCGTCCACCCGGGCGGTGAAGGCACGGGCGGCGGCGTGCGAACCGGTCACGATCGCCTCCGAGTGCCCGGAGCCGTACCGGCGGATGTGCGCGACCGCCGCGTCCAGCGACGGGACCACGGCCGCGGACAGCTCCAGGGCCAGGTACTCGGCGCCCCAGTCGTCGCCGGTCGCCGGGGACACCGGTACCCCCACCGCGGCGCCGTGCGCCACCACCGCCTCGTCGCCGTGCACGACCACGCCCGCGTCCCGCAGCGCCGGCAACGCACGCGGCAGGAACTCGTCCGCGCGGTCGCCGTGCACCAGTAGCGACTCGGCCGCGTTGCACACCGACGGCCGGTGCGTCTTCGCGTTGAGCAGGATCGACAGGGCCATGTCCAGGTCTGCCTCGGCGTCCACGTACACATGGCAGTTGCCGACCCCGGTCTCGATCACCGGCACGGTGGAATCGGCGACCACGGATTTGATCAGGTTGGCGCCGCCCCGCGGGATCAGCACGTCGACCAGGCCGCGGGCGCGCATCAGGTGCTTGACGGAGTCGTGGCCGTCCCCCGGTACCAGCTGTACCGCGTCGGCCGGCAGACCGCTGTCGGCGAGCGCGTGGCGCAGCGCCGCCACGATCGCCGCGTTGGACCGCCGGGCGGACGAGGACCCGCGCAGCAGCACGGCGTTGCCGGACTTGACGGTCAGGCCGGCCGCGTCGGCGGTCACGTTCGGCCGGCCCTCGTAGATGATCCCGACGACGCCGAAGGGCACCCGGACCTGCCGCAGTTCGAGACCGTTGGGCAGTACGCCGCCGCGGACCACCTCGCCGACCGGGTCCGGCAGCCCGGCGATGTGCCGCAACCCGGCGGCCATGCCGTCGATCCGCCCGGTGCTCAGCGCCAGCCGGTCCAGCATCGCCTCCGGCGTGCCGGCGTCCCGGGCGGTCGTCACGTCGGCGCGGTTCGCGGCGAGTATCTCCGCGGACCCGGCGACCAGCGCGTCCGCCATCGCGGCCAGCGCGGCGTCCTTCGC
>JBAUUM010000698.1:0-5292 GCA_049582705.1 Actinocatenispora sp. | reverse complement strand
GGCCACGCCCGCCGGAGCACCGGCGGTCCCGGCATGCCGGGACGCGTCACGCAGCAGGTCCGTCCCGCGCCCGGTCTCGCCGAGTTCGATCAGGCTCACGCCGATGCCTGCGGTGCCGAGGTAGAGGCCGTGCGGCAGCGGCGCCGTGTCCAGCCGGCCGAGCAGCCAGCCGACGTGTTCCTCGTCGACCCGGCCGTCGAGCAGCTTCAGCGCGCGCAGCACGCCGGCCGCGCCGTACGCCACGGACAGCGGGTTGGTCCGGAACATCTCCGGATGGCCGGGGAACAGCCGGTCGGGACGGTGCGGGGTGGCGGCGGAGCGGATCTGACGGGCGACGTCCGCGGCCACTTCCGCGGGTGATCGCGCCGGGTCGTCCGGTCCGTCGATGCCGGGCGCGCCCTCGGCCAGTTCGGTCACCAGCGCCTGGACCGGGCGCTCCAGCAGCGCGGCGTTGTGCCGCAGGGTCCGGCCGTAGGCCGCGGTGTCGAGCACGATCAGCGCGTTGCGCGGCACGACGCACGCGGCCTCGACGGTACGCACGGCGAACCGGAGGGCGTCCTCGTCGGACTGCCCGGCCCGGCTCCCGTCGGCCGCGCTGAACCCGGTGGTGCGGGGGTAGTCGGCGGGGTCGGTGCCGCCCGGGCGGCAACCCTCGAAGTCGATCAGCCGCAGGGTGTCGGTCTCGTCGACGAGCAGGTTGGTCAGGGACATGTCGCCGTACACGACGCCGTGTTCGAGGCAGGTCAGTACCGCCGCGCGCAGCTGGTCGATCAGGTGGTCGACCCGTTCCCGGTAGCTGGCCAGGTGGCCCGGGTCGTCGATGCCCTGGGCGAACGGATGGTACTTGGCGAGCCACCGCTGGAAGGTGATGCCCGGCACCTTGGTCTGGGCGAGGAACGTGTGTTCCCAGACCTCGGCGATCTCCAGGGCCTGCGGCGCGATGCCGGTGGGCTTGAGCCGGTCCAGGAAGTCGCGTTCCCGGTGCAGCCGCTGTACGGCGTCCGAGCCGTCCGGGGCGAACGCGGTGTGCGGTCGCGCCTCCTTCAGTACGACCTCGGTGCCGTCGGGGCCGGTGGCCAGGTACACGCCGCCGGCGGTGGAGTGGCGCAGCACGCTGCGCGGACGGTACCGCTGCAGGAACTCGCTGCTGCCGGGCTCGTCGTGGCCGAACGGGTCCTCCGACAGCCACGGTGGCAGGGTGAAGCGGGGCGTGCGGTCGTCGCTCCACGGGGAGCCGTCCGGTCCGGTGACCGCGCTCTCCGGGTGGCCGTCGGCGTCGACGCCCACGGGCCGTCGGAACGTGCCGTACCGGTACTGCACGGTGTTGCTGCCGCGCCAGCGCCGGTCGGTGAGGATGTGCGGGCCCTCGAACCTGGCCAGCCTGCGGGTGAGGCGTTCGGCCAGTTCCCGGGCGTCGTCGGTCGACTCGGGGTACACGGCGACGGCCTTGCCCGCGACGCCCCTCGGCCACCAGCGGCTCAGCTGGGCGACGGCGATCTCGGTGGCCCGTACGCACTTGAAGCTGAACGGTCGGAGCAGGTACTCCTCGGCCAGCTCGGCGAGGATGTCCGGAAGGTCGGCGGGACGGCCGGACACGTGCAGCTTCCAGCCGTGGTCGGGGAGTTCGTCGAGCGGCCTGGCGAGGCACCGCGCCCAGATGCCCATCGTGTCGATGCGGGCTCCGCTGTCGCCCAGGCGCTCGCGGAGCTGGCGATGGAGATCATCCGAATGTGCGCTGCGCTCTATTCGGTCGTAATAGCGGGGATCGCTGATCGAATAGGCACGAAAAGAATCGACGACCGACATTGACCCTCCTGGGCTTGGGGTCCGGACCCGTAAACGGGTCCGGACCCCAAAGAAAACGGTTTAGCAGTTGTAGCTGACGCCGCTTCCGTCGGTCTGGAGCTCCGTCGACGGGGCGTCCTCGTTCTCGAGAGTCTGAAGGTCGAGGACCTCAGCCATGGTGTTTCTCCTTCCAGCGAGGGGGGTTCCGAGAAATGTCGGAACGAGCGGTATCGCGGTGAACCGCCTGCGGAAGTCAATCACGCCGATAAATCGGCCGTCAATAAGCCAAGAGTGATTGGGAACGGGCCGTGGCGCCGGACGAATGGGCTCGACCGGAGACGGTCCGGGCGGCGTCGTGCGTGGATCGTTCCAGCAGGTCCGTAGTTAGTATGGCACCGTAATAAATGCTTGAGTGGTTTAGGGCGATT
This sequence comes from Actinocatenispora sp., assembly GCA_049582705.1. Taxonomy (GTDB): domain Bacteria; phylum Actinomycetota; class Actinomycetes; order Mycobacteriales; family Micromonosporaceae; genus Actinocatenispora. The sequence continues at coordinate 3,079 of JBAUUM010000698.1, read as the reverse complement.
AGTCGAGAAGATGCCTTGAAGCGTGTTTGAGCGAGCCTCGAGTGGGCGTCACTGGGCGTAGCGCACGGGCGGATACGACCGCACCGACCGCATCAGTACTGGTCATCAGCATTCTTATCGGGCGAACCGGTCGCGAATGGGTGCCGCGGCGGCGCGCACTCCAACCAGCGTGCCCGGCCGCCCGGCCAGATCGGGCCTTGCCGGGTTCCGCCGATCGGCGCTGCCCGGTCGTCCGGACCCGGTGTGGTCCGCCGACCCCGAGCGGGTCGGGACGCGCCGGCCCGTTGGCGGCGCACTCCGGTAGCCGGCCAGAAACGTTCGTGCACGGCGCAGCCATCGATTCCGGCCGGTTCCCGGGCGCCATTCGGTCCCGTTTTCCGCACCGGCGGGGTGAATCATGGCCCGGGCCGGCACCTAAGGCTCACGGCACCGTGATCCACGGTGCCGGAAAGAGCGCAGGACGGTCCGACCGGGCGGATGGAACTGTCGGGAGCGATTCGCCGTGGACGACGGAATTCGGTGACCGAAAGAATCGTCAGGACGGTACGGAAAAGGGGTGCCGGGACGATGGACCCGTTACCGGCGTCCGTGTATCAGTCGAACCAGTTTGGCGACCAGGGCATCCGTGCCACGGCCCCGGTTGAATGTCAGTACGGGCAGCGGCGTGCGGAACCGGCGACGGGCGATCGCCTTGGGTCGGGTGAACTCGCGCAGGCCGTCCGCCCCGTGGATCCGGCCGAAGCCGGAGTCGCCGACCCCGCCGAACGGCAGGGACGGCAGGCCGACGAAGGCCATCGACGAGTTGACCGAGGTCATCCCGGACCGCAGCCGGCGCGCCGTCTGCATCGCGCGGCGCCGACCGAAGACCGACGAACCCAACCCGTACACGGTTCCGTTGGCACGTCGGACCGCCTCGTCGATGTCGGGCACCCGGTTGACGGTCAGCGTCGGACCGAACGTCTCCTCCTGCACCGCGGCGGAGTCCTCCGGCACGTCGACCAGGATCGTCGGGTGCGCGTACGGCGGCTGCACGGCCGCCGGCCCGCCGAGCACGGCCTGTCCGCCGCGGGTGATCGCATCCTCGATGTGGGTGCGGATCACGTCCAGCTGACCGGGCATCGTGATCGGTCCGAGGTCGGCCTCCTCGTCGTCGCCGACCCGCAGCGCCTGCGCCCGGGACACCAGCCGGTCGATGAACGCGTCGGCCACGCTGTCCAGTACGTACACCCGCTCGATGCCCACGCAGGTCTGTCCGGCGTTGCTCATCCCGCCCCACACCGCGGAGTCGGCCGCGGCGTCGAGGTCGGCGTCCGCGTCGACGATCATCGCGTCCTTGCCGCCGCACTCCACCAGTACCGGGGTGAGGGTCTCGGCGCACGCGGCCATCACCCTCTTGCCGGTACGGGTCGAGCCGGTGAACGCCACCTTGTCCACGCCGGACGTGCACAGCGCGGCGCCGGTGCCGCCGAGCCCGTGCACCGCCTGGAACACCGGGGCGTCACCGACCGACTCGGCGAAGGAGTCCACCAGCCACTGCCCGACGGCCGGGGTGTACTCGCTGGGCTTGAAGACCACCGCGTTGCCTGCGGCGAGCGCGTACGCGATGGATCCCATCGGGGTGAAGACCGGGTAGTTCCACGGACCGATCACGCCGATGACACCGAACGGCTGGTACTCCAGGATCGCGGTGTGGTCGGGCATGAACAGGCTGCTGCGCACCCGGCGTGGGCCGAGGACCCGGCGCGCGTGCCGGGTCGCCCAGGCGACGTGGTCGACCGTCGCGGTGACCTCCAGGATCGCGTCGCCCAGCGGCTTGCCGCCCTCACGGTGCACCAGCTCCGCCAGCTCCGGCAGTCGGCGCGCCAGGGCAACCTGCCAACGCCGCAGCCGTTCGGCGCGGCCGTCGAACCCGAGGTCGGCCCACCAGGAGGCGGCCGTGCGTGCCCGGGTGACGGCGTCGCGCACGTCGGCGTCGTCGGCCGTGGCGAAGCGGCCGACGACCGCACCGGTGGACGGGTTGGTGGAGACCAGCTTGCCGTCCTGGACGACCGGAACCCCTGGTACGGGGGTGTCGGAACTGGCCGCGTTGTGCGTTTCAGCCGTCATTCCCCGAGTTTAGGCCGCAGACCGGGCCGGTGGTCACCGCCGACGCGAGGCCCGCTTCGTGCCGGGACGGCGGCCGGTCCGAGAGCCTGGGTCGGGGGTGCGGTGGGGTGTTCCGCCAGATTCCCGACGAGGCGTCAAGCAGAAGTTGACGACGAACGTCCGTCAACCTATGGTTGACGAATGGATACCAGCAGAGCATCACTGGACGCACTCATCGGACAGATCAGCGCCGAGACCGACGACGCGCTGGAACAGCTCGGCAAGGCGGTGCGCACCGCCGCGGACATCGCCGCGATCGGCGACCAACTGGTCGGCCACTTCGTCGACATCGCCCGGGCCAGCGGCGCATCCTGGGCGGAGATCGGCCAGCAACTCGGCGGGGTCAGCAAGCAGGCCGCGCAGCAGCGCTTCTCGCCCGACTTCTCGAAGTTCACCGAGAAGGCACGGAAGGTCGTGGTCGACACGCAGACCATCGCCGAGGAGAAGCAGCACAACTACATGGGCACCGAGCACATCCTGCTCGCGCTCTGTCGCCTGCCCGACGCGCTGGCCGGCCGGGCGTTCACCGCCATCGCCGGCTCCGTGGACCGGGTCCAGGAGGCCGCCACCGCCCGGCTCGGCGGGCCGAGCTCGACCCAGAGCAAGCCCCGGTTCACCACGAAGGGAAAGTCGGCGCTGGTCAACGCGGCGCGTGAGGCACTCGACCTCGGCCACAACTACATCGGCACCGAACACCTGCTGCTGGGTCTGCTCGCCGGACCGCAGAAGGACCCGTCCGTCGCGTACGAGGTCCTCGAGGAGTGCGGCGTCAGCTACCAGGCGGCGCGGGACAATCTGCTCGAACAGTTGGCCGCGCTCATCGCGAAGAAGTGACCGACGCCGGAGCACCGCAGGGCCCGTGGTGCTCCGTCGTCGGGCCCGGCCAGATCCGGCCGGTCGGTGGCCCGGGTACGCCGGGCAGCCGGGACCGGTC
>JBAUUM010000697.1:0-4818 GCA_049582705.1 Actinocatenispora sp. | reverse complement strand
CTGCTCGGCGGCCTGGTCATCGCGGCCGTCGGCGGCCTCACCCTGCGGTCCGGTCGGCGCTGGCCGACCATGGGCTCACGGTACGAACGGGGCATCGCGGCGCCCGCGCGGGTCACGGCGGAGGACGACCCATCCACGGTGTGGGACGCGCTGGACTCCGGGGACGACCCCACCGCGAGGTGACCACGCTGACAAAGAAGCCAATCCCCGACCTCCGCCACGCTCAGTAGCGGAATGCGTGGCTGGATGTGCACAGTCCGACACCCCGCCTCGGTTGCACCCGACGTGGCCGCATAACATCGGCCCAGGACCATGGAGCGGTGCGTGCCGGCTCATGGATCCGGCGGGATGCGGTGCCCACCAGAGCCAACGAGGGGAGTCCGCGGTGAACGCAGACGCGGGGCGAGGGCCGATACCCCCGGAGGCGGTGGTCGCCGGGCGTCGGGACGACCAGCCGGGGACCAATGTGCTGGACGAGATCCTGGCAGGTGTCCGCGCGGACGTACAGGCCCGTACGGAGCGGGTCTCGCTCGACGAGGTGAAGCAGCTGGCCGCGGCGGCCCCGCCGCCGAGGGACGCCTTCGCCTCGCTCCGGGCGCCCGGGGTGGGCGTCATCGCGGAGGTGAAGCGTTCGTCCCCGTCGCGGGGGCAGCTCGCGGAGATCCCGGACCCGGCCGAGCTGGCCCGGGAGTACGCGGAGGGCGGCGCCCGGTGCGTCAGCGTGCTGACCGAGCAGCGCTACTTCGGCGGCAGCATCGACGATCTTGTCGCGGTGCGTGCCGCGGTCGATGTTCCGTTGCTGCGTAAGGACTTCGTCGTGTCCAGCTACCAGGTGCACGAGGCCCGGGCGCACGGTGCCGACCTGGTGCTGCTGATCGTGGCCGCGCTGGAGCAGAACGCGTTGACGGGTCTGCTGGAGCGGGTCGAGTCGCTGGGCATGACCGCGTTGGTCGAGGTGCACGACGAGACCGAGGCCGACCGTGCGCTGGAGGCCGGCGCCAAGGTGATCGGCGTCAACGCGCGTGACCTGCGCACCCTCGAGGTCGACCCGTCGGTGTTCGAGCGGATCGCCCCCGGCCTGCCGTCCACGGTGGTGAAGATCGCCGAGTCCGGGGTCCGCGGGCCGCACGACCTGATCCGCTACGCCTCGTCCGGCGCGGACGCGGTACTCGTCGGCGAGGGTCTGGTGACCAAGAAGAGCCCGCGCGACGCGGTGGCCGAGCTGGTCACTGCCGGCTCGCACCCGGCAACGCCGCGCCCCGCCCGTTAGGAGATCGGCGATGACCACCCAGACCGGTGCCCGCAACGAGCCGGTCGACACCGGGTCCGGCCCCGACCTCGCGGGCCATTTCGGCCCGTACGGCGGTCGGTTCATGCCGGAGGCGTTGATCGCCGCGCTCGACGAGTTGGAGACCGCGCACCGCGAGGCGTTGGCCGACCCGGCGTTCACCGCCGAGTTCGACCGGATGCTGCACGAGTACGCCGGGGTGCCGAGCCTGCTGTACGAGGCCGTCCGGCTGTCCGAGCGGGCCGGCGCGCGGATCCTGTTGAAGCGCGAGGACCTCAACCACACGGGCGCGCACAAGGTACGCAACGTGCTCGGTCAGGCGCTGCTCACCCGGCGGATGGGCAAGCAGCGGGTGATCGCCGAGACCGGAGCCGGCCAGCACGGCGTCGCGACCGCCACCGCGTGCGCGTACCTGGACCTCGAATGCGTGGTCTACATGGGCTCGGAGGACGTCCGGCGCCAGGCGCTCAACGTGGCCCGGATGAAGCTGTTGGGCGCCACCGTGATCCCGGTGGAGACCGGCAGCCGCACCCTGAAGGACGCCATCAACGAGGCGCTGCGCGACTGGGTCGCCAACGTCGACGACACCCACTACCTGCTCGGCACCGCCGCCGGCGCGCACCCGTTCCCGGCCCTGGTCCGCGACTTCGCGAAGGGCATCGGGGAGGAGGCCCGGGCACAGTGCTCGGAGCTGCTCGGTGGGATGCCCGACGCGGTGTGTGCGTGCGTCGGAGGCGGCTCCAACGCGATCGGCATCTTCCACGCTTTCGTGCCGGACACCGACGTCCGCCTGTACGGGTTCGAGGCCGGCGGTGAGGGCGTGCAGTCCGGTCGACACGCCGCCAGCATCACCGGAGGTTCGGTGGGTGTGCTGCACGGCGCGCGCACCTACCTGCTGCAGGACGACGACGGGCAGACCATCGAGTCGCACTCCATCTCCGCCGGCCTGGACTATCCGGCCGTCGGGCCGGAGCACGCGTGGCTGGCGGACACCGGCCGGGCCGTCTACCAGCCCGTCACCGACGCCGAGGCGATGGACGCCTTCCAGCTGCTGTGCCGCACGGAGGGGATCATCCCGGCGATCGAGAGCGCGCACGCGCTGGCCGGTGCGCTGCGGGTGGCGCCGGAGCTGCGTACCGAACTGGGCCGGGAGCCGGTGATCGTGGTCAACCTGTCGGGTCGGGGCGACAAGGACGTGTCGACCGCGTCCGAGTGGTTCCAGCTGCTCGACGACGGTGCGGAGGAGTCCCGATGACGGTCGCCACGGCGTTCGAGAAGGCGCGCGCCGAGGGGCGTGGCACGCTCGTCGGCTACCTGCCGGCCGGTTTCCCGACCGTCGACGGGGCCATCGCGGCCTGCCTGGCGATGGTGGACGCCGGCGTGGACGTCGTCGAGGTGGGCCTGCCCTACTCCGACCCGGTGATGGACGGCCCGGTCATCCAGCGCGCGTCGGACGCGGCGCTGCGGGCCGGGTTCCGCGTGGCGGACGTGCTGCGTACCGTCTCGGCGGTGGCGCGGACCGGCACGCCGACGCTGGTGATGACGTACTGGAATCCGGTCGAGCGGTACGGCGTACGGGCCTTCGCCCGGGACCTGGCGGCGGCCGGCGGTGCCGGGTTGATCACGCCGGACCTGATCCCGGACGAAGCGGACGAGTGGCTGTCCGCCAGCGACGAGCACGGCCTCGACCGGGTGTTCCTGGTCGCGCCCAGTTCGACCGAGCGGCGGATCGCGGCGACCGTGGAGGCGTGCCGTGGGTTCGTCTACGCGACCAGCGTCATGGGTGTGACCGGTGCCCGCGCCCGGACCAGCGACGCGGCACCCACGCTGGTGTCCCGGGTGCGGGCGGCCACCGACCTGCCCGTCGGCGTGGGGCTCGGCGTCAGCAACGGCACGCAGGCCGCCGAGGTGGCCGGTTACGCCGACGGGGTGATCGTCGGCAGTGCGTTGGTTCGTTGCCTGCAGTCCGACTCCGAGGCAAAGAGCCCGGAAGCGGCGCAGGATGCCGGCGTCGACGCGGTACGGGCGCTGACCGTGGATCTGGCGGCAGGGGTACGCACGCGGACCCCGGCGGCGTCCCGCCACTGACCCTGGCGGGACGCCGCGTCTGAACCCGCCGGTGCGCCCGCCACCACGGTGCGGCGGACTGTTCCGGTGCCGACAGGCGTGGGTCCGGTGCCGACACATGCGGGCAGGATCCGGCAAAGGTAACAATCCGTCTGCTACTGCGGGCCGGGCACGCGGCCTGGTGTGAGGCTGGCGACAGGGCGGCGGTACCTTGTGCGACTGTGAACCTCGCCGCGATTCCCAGCCCGACGACTGCGGTCTGGCACCTCGGTCCGATCCCCATCCGCGCGTATGCCCTGTGCATCGTGCTCGGCATCGTGCTGGCCTGCGTGATCACCGAGCGGCGCCTGCGTGCCCGCGGCGCCCCGGAGTGGACGGTGCTCGACATCGCGGTGTGGGCGGTCCCGGCGGGCATCATCGGCGCCCGGGTCTACCACGTGATCACCGACCCCGAGCTGTACTTCGGCGCGGGCCGGGACTGGCTCGGGATCTTCAAGATCTGGAACGGTGGCCTCGGCATCTGGGGCGCGGTGGCCGGTGGCGCCCTCGGCGCCTGGTTCGCCTGCCGCCGCCGCGGCATCCCGCTGTCGATGGCGGCCGACGCGCTCGCGCCCGGCCTGCCCGTCGCGCAGGCGGTCGGCCGCTGGGGCAACTACTTCAACCAGGAACTGTTCGGCCGGCCCTCGACCCTGCCGTGGGCCGTGCGGATCGACCCGATGCACCGGTTGCAGGGCTACGAGCAGTACGCCACCTACCAGCCCACCTTCCTGTACGAGTGCGGCTGGGACCTGCTCGTCGCGTTGGCGGTCTGGCTGCTGGACCGCAAGTACCGGTTCGGCCGCGGTCGGGCCTTCGCCCTGTACGTGATGCTCTACGTGGTGGGCCGGTTCTGGATCGAGGCGTTGCGTATCGACCAGGCCAACCACTTCCTGGGCCTGCGGCTCAACGACTGGGTCAGCATCCTGGTGTTCCTGGGCGCGCTGCTGTACCTGCTGCTGGTGCGCGGGCCGCGGCAGGTCCTGGTCGCCGACGGGACCGGCCGGCTGACCACGGTGCCGTCCGGTGGCGCCGCCGTGACCCGGGAGGCGGAGAGCACCGACGTGGCCGGTGACGACGGCACGGACCCGGACGACGGCGCCGATCCTGACGACCCCGTCGCCGGGGACGCCGACAGACCGTCCGATGAGGACGGTCCGGACTCCGGGGAACCGTCCGGCCGGGCGACGGCGGGCAGCCAGGAGGAGCACACGGGCGACTCCCGGTAGGCTCCGGGCGCCGCGGACTTCGGTCCGCGCCGACTCTTCGTACAGGCATGGGGGACTGTGATGAGGAGCGCGCTCGTGGTGGGCGCCGGCATCGGTGGGTTGGCCAGCGCGCTGGCGTTGCGCCGCGCGGGCTGGCCGGTCACCGTACTGGAACGCGCGGAACGCCCCGGCGAGACGGGCGCGGCGCTCGTGCTGTGG
>JBAUUM010000696.1:0-4166 GCA_049582705.1 Actinocatenispora sp. | reverse complement strand
GCCTGACCCGACCGTGCCTGACCCGGCCGTGCCTGATCCGGCCGTGCCTGATCCGACCGAGCCCGAGCCGGCCGTCGTGGCGCCGCGCCGGTCCGACGGGCCGGAGTCGGTCCCGGAACCCGAGCGCGGCCGGAGTGGCACGGTCGACGCGTCGTCCACGCCGGCGGCCGGCTTCTCGGGGCTGGACACCCCGCGCAGCCGTTCGCCCCGCAGCTGCCACGCCCACCAGGCGACCCGTACCGTAGCCGCGACCAGGCCCGCGGTGAGGATCACCGCGCCGACCTGCCCGGGCAGCGGGGCCAGCCCGATCGCGCCGCCGACCACGAACGCGAGCATCAGCAGCGTCTCGGAGTGCGAGAACGCCGAGGCGCGCATCCGTTCCGGCATCCGCTCCTGGATGACCGCGTCGACCGACAGCTTCGCCGTACCGCTGGCGAACGCGGTCACCACGCAGAGCGCCGCGGCCAGCCAGACGGAGTACCAGAGCGCGGTGGCCAGCCCGGTCACCGCGACCGCGGCCAGGCCCAGGGACTGGAGCAGCAGCGGCCGGTGGATCTTCAGGCGGGTGCACACCGCCGTGGCGGTGAGGGAGCCCACGCCGAGACCGCCGACGACCACGCCGAGCAGGGCCGGCCGGGGTACGTCGTAGCCGGCGACGTGCAAATCGAAGTCGCCCAACCGGGTCCGGAACGCGAGGAACAACGTCAGGAAGCCGTACGCGGCACGCAGGGTCGCGCTGCCGGCGAGCGAGGCCCAGACCAGCCGGCCGGTCAGTACCTTGACCCCGTTGCGGCGGAAGAACAGGAACAACCGTGGCGGCGTCTCCGGCGGTTCCGAGTCGGCCTTCGGCGGCAGCCGGAGCGCCACGATCATGCCCGCGACGAACACCACACTGGCCAGCCGCAGCGGCCACTGCGGACCGAACCAGGCCGCGGCCAGCCCGACCCCGCCCAGTACCGCGCCCGCCACGGTGCCGAACAGCGACGCCCGGGCGCCGGCCTCGACCAGGCCGAGGCGTTCCGGCAGCAGCCGGGGCACCGCGGCGGAACGGGCCACCCCGTACGCCCGGGAGGCGACCAGCACGCCGAACGCGGCCGGATACAGGGCGAAGCTGTGCATCTGGTCGGAGATCACCCAGGCCAGGAATGCCCGACCGAGCATGGTCACCGCCAGGGCGTACCGCCGGCCGTGCCGGAACCGGTCCAGTACCGGGCCGATCACCGGGGCCAGCAGCGCGAACGGTGCCATGGTGACCAGCAGGTAGAGCGCCACCTTGGTACGCGCCTCGCTGGTCGCGCCGGCGAAGAAGATGGTGCCGGCGAGCCCGATGGCGACGAGCGCGTCACCGGCGCAGGACGCGGCGTGCAGGTCGAGCAGCCGGATCATGCCGGTATCGCCCGCACCGCCCCGGTCCCGGGCGTTACGGACCCTCCCTACCGCGAACCGGCCCACCTTCTCGGTGCCGTCGAGCACCGTGCGGACGCCGCCGATCAGCATCCCGGCAACGGAGGAGAGGGGGCGTAGTCCGGACACAGGTCCATCCTGGCCTATCGGCGCACCGGCCGCGACGGCTCACCGGACAGCTTCGCCGTCGGCGATGGTCGCCGCAGGTGGAGGCGGTGCGGCCGGGCTCGGCGGACTGCGCCACAATAGGAGCGTGACGAGCGAGCCCGAAACCCGCAGTCCCGCACCCCGGCGCCGGTCGGCGCGGCTCGACGTCGCCTGCGCGGCGGCCGTGGACGTGGCGCGGGCCGCGCTCACGGAGACCGACCTGGACGACGGTGCCAACGTCGGCGAGCACCTCGGCGCGGTCGCCGAGGGGGAGCGCCTGGTCACCCACCTGTTCGAGTGTCTGCTGGTCGGATACCGGGGCTGGCGCTACGCGGCCACGGTGACCCGGATCGCCCGCAGCAAGCAGGTGACGGTGTGCGAGACCGCACTGCTGCCCGGGCCGGACTCGATCATCGCGCCGACCTGGCTGCCCTGGAACGAACGGCTCCAGCCGGGCGACCTCGGCGTGGGCGACCTGATGCCGACCGTGGCCGACGACGACCGGTTGTCCCCGGCGTACCTGGAGTCCGACGACCCGGCCGTCGAGGCGGGCGAGTTCGAGCTGGGTGTCGGCCGCCAGCGGGTGATGAGCCGGCTCGGCCGACTGGACACCGCGGAGCGGTGGCACGAGGGTGACCACGGCCCGCACGCCGCGATCGCCAAGGCGGCGCCGACCGACGCCCGCTGCGGCACCTGCGGCTTCTACCTGCCGGTGGCCGGTTCGCTGCGCGCGCTGTTCGGCGTCTGCGGCAACCTCTACGCGCCCGACGACGGACGGGTCGTCAGCGCCGACCACGGCTGCGGAGCGCATTCGGAGGTCGTTGCCGAGGCTGGCCCGGTGGTGGACGCACTCACTACCGTGTACGACGATGCCTCCGTGGAACGTGTCAGCACCTGAGCCGCCCGGGTCGCCGGCGGATCCGTTCGGCACCGCGGCCCGACGGGCCGCGGTCCTGGACGCCTGGCAGTCCTCCCCGACCCGGTTCCGCGAGGACGCCAACGCGGAGGAGGACCTGGTCCTCGGCGGGTACGCGGACCGGCTCCTGGTCGAACTGCTGCAGAACGCCGCCGACGCGGCCGCCCGCGCGGGCACCCCGGGTCGGCTGCGGCTGCGGCTGCTGACCCCGCCGGACGGACCGGTGCTCTCGGCGGCGAACACGGGCGCCCCGCTCGACGGGGCCGGTGTCGACTCGTTGACCTCGCTGCGTGCCTCGGGAAAGCGGGACGCACCCGGCGCGGTGGGCCGGTTCGGCGTGGGATTCTCCGCGGTACTGGCCGTCACGGACGCCCCGGAGCTGCGGTCCACCACCGGTGGCGTCCGGTTCAGCGCGGCGGAGACCCGGCGCGCGGTGGCGACCGCGGACCGGCTGCGGGACGAGACGGAGCGGCGGGACGGCCGGGTGCCCGTACTGCGGCTGGCCTGGCCGGTCACCGCCGGGCCGGAGGACGGCTACGACACCGAGGTGCGGCTGCCGTTGCGCGACGACGCGGCGGTGGACGCGGTACGGGACGCCCTGGGCTCGTTCGACGCCGCCCTGCTGCTCAGCTTCCCGCAACTGTCCACAGTGGATGTCGCGGGCCGGGTGGTGACCCGGTCGTCCGACGACGAGTTCCCGGACACCGTGCTCATCGCCGAGGACGGTGCGGTGACCCGCTGGCGGGTACGGCGGGCCGGCGGGGAACTGCCCGCCGGGCTGCTGGCCGACCGGCCCATCGAGGAGCGGCTCCAGACCTCCTGGACCATGCTGGCCGCCGTACCGGTCGACGACCACGGGCCGGTGCCGTTGACCGAGCAGGTGGTGCACGCGCCGACGCCGTCGGACGAGCCGCTGTCGGTGCCGGTCCGGCTGGTGGGCTCGTTCCCGCTGGACCCGTCCCGCCGCCGGGTGCCGTCCGGCACACTCACCGACTGGTTGGTCGCGCGGGCCGCCGGCGTACTGGCGGACCTCGTCGTCGGCGAGGCCGGCACCCCGGCCGTACTGCCGCTGCTGCCGGCGCCCGGGTTCCGCCCGGGTCGGCTGTCCGCGGCCGTCACCGAGGCGCTCCTGACCGAACTGGGCGACCGGGACCTGCTGCCCACCGCGGACGGCGGCCGGGTCCGTCCCGGCCGCGCGGTGTCCGTGCCCGATCCGCTGGTCGAACCGCTGACCGGGGTCCTCGACGGGCTGTTGCCCGCCGGCTGGTGGACCCGCGACAGCGGTGCCACGCTCGCCTCGCTGGGCGTCCGGTCCCTCACCGTGCCGGAGGTGGTCGCGGCGGTGTCCGGCGCGCAACGGCCGCCGTCGTGGTGGCGCGCGCTGTACGCGGGCCTTGCCCTCTGCCCGCTGGAGGCCGCGGACCGGGAGGCGCTGGCCGCGCTGCCGGTGCCGTTGACCGACGACCGCACGGTGACCGGGCCGGCCCGCGTTCTGCTACCGGGGGACGAGGAACTGCCGGAGCTGACCGGGCTGGGGCTGCTGGTCGCCCACCCGGACGCGGCGCATCCGCTGCTGGAGCGACTCGGCGCCACGCCGGCGGGCCCGTTGGGCGTACTGCGCGACGAGCGGGTCCGCGCGGCCGTGGCGACCTCGTTGTCCGCCGAGGAACCGCGCCCGGTGCTCGACGCGGTGCTGGCC
>JBAUUM010000695.1:0-1925 GCA_049582705.1 Actinocatenispora sp. | reverse complement strand
GTGCTGCCCCGCCGGGTCGGCCGACCCTGCCGGTTGCCCTCGCCCCGCCCGGAGCTGCGGTCCGGGCCGCTCATCGCGCGACCATCGCGGTCTGCCGGTACGCGCTGTGTCGGCGAACGTCACCGGTCATGCGAACCGGTCCCCGGTCGCGAGCCTCGCGCCCCTCGCCCACGCCGCGGCGGCCATCCGCTTCTTGCCCGCCGGCTGGACCTCGCCCAGTTCCACCGGACCGCTGCCGGTGCCGACCAGTACGCGGTGCCGCTCAACCACCAGTTCACCGGGACCGACCCCCGGCTCGGCACCGTCCGGCACGGAGACCGGCAGCAGCTTGACGCGCTCGTCGCCCAGTACCGTCCAGGCGCCGGGCCCCGGTGTGGTGGCCCGGATCCGACGGTCGACCGCGAAGGACGGCTCGTCCCAGCGCACCCGGGCGTCCTCGACGCTGATCTTGGGGGCCATGGTGACGCCGTCGGCCGGCTGCGGTTCGGCGCGCGCGGTGCCGGCCTCGATCGCGTCCAGTACCGCCACCAGCAGCCCCGCGCCGCTGTCCGCGAGGCGGGCCAACAGGTCACCGGAGGTGTCGTCGGCCCGGACCGGCTCGGTGAGGGTGCCGTAGACCGGGCCGGTGTCCAACCCCTTCTCCAGTTCGAACACGCTCGCGCCGGTCACCTCGTCACCGTGCAGGACCGCGTGCTGGACGGGTGCGGCCCCGCGCCAGGCGGGCAGCAGGGAGAAGTGCAGATTGAGCCAGCCGTGCGCTGGTACCGCCAGCGCCGCCGGCGGCACCAGCGCGCCGTAGGCAACGACCGGTACGCAGTCCGGCGCCGTGTCCCGCAGCCAGGCCAGGAACTCCGGTTCGCTCGGCCGACCGGGAGTGCGCACCTCGATGCCGTGCTCGTCGGCCCAGGCCGCCGCGGGCGAGCGCACCACCCGCCGACCCCGCCCGGCCGGTGCGTCCGGCCGTGTCACCACGGCGAGCAGCTCGTGGGACGAATCGGCGATCGCCCGTAACGACGGCACCGCCACCTCGGGGGTACCCGCGAAGACCAGTCGCACCTTCCTGCCTTTCCTCAGTGACGTTCGTCCGTACGCGACGCGGCGGTCAGCCCAGCCGGCCCTGTACCCGGTGCGGGCTCAGCCGCACGAGCGGCGTCGGCTCGCCGTACCACTCGGCGTCGCGTACGGCCCTCATCGCCACCCGGCGGGTCTGGTCGTCCAGTCGGTCGATGAACAACACGCCGTCCAGATGGTCGGTCTCGTGCTGCAGGCAGCGGGCCATCAGGCCGGTGCCGACCACCTGTACCGGGTCGCCGTAGGCGTTGAATCCCTTCGCCACCACGTTCTGTCGGCGGCGGGTGTCGTAGTACAGACCGGGGATGGACAGGCAACCCTCGGGGCCGTCCTGCTCCTCGTCGTCCGGAAAGTCCAGACCCGGGTTGACCAGGTGGCCCGACACCCGACCGTCGGGGCCGGGCACGTCGAACACGAACACCCGCGCCGCCACACCGATCTGCGGGGCGGCCAGACCGGCGCCCCGCTCGTCGGACAGGGTGCTGGACAGGTCGCGGACCAGCCGCCGCAGCTCGGCGTCGAACGAGGTGACCGGGTCGCACGCGGTGCGCAGCACCGGGTCACCGAACAGCCGCAGCGCCCGGACGAGGCCGCCCTCGGCGTCCGCCTCGGCAAGCTCGATGGCGCCGGTCACCTCGGCCGTGCTGGGTCGCATCGGCGGCGGCCCGGCCTCGGTCGGTGTATCGGCGGTCTCAGCCTGTTCCGCGCCCACGGCGGTCTCCTCCCTCGGCGACACCCGGCAAGTCTACGGACGACGCGGTGGCCGACGTGCGGGCCCGGCGCTCGGCGTGCGCCCACCCGGTCGGTACGGTCGCGGACCGCGACGCGTCCCGACCCACCGGCGCGGCCGGGAC
>JBAUUM010000694.1:0-2368 GCA_049582705.1 Actinocatenispora sp. | reverse complement strand
GTGTCGGTGCGCGCCTCGGCGCCGGCGGCGACGGCGGCCCGTACGGCGGCGCGGACGGCCAGTTCGGGCCGGAGTACGCCGGCGGCACGCTCGTGGAAGCCGACCATGTCGTCGTCCACCCGGTGCTGGCCGAAGCGGCGGCGCAGCTCGGCCGCGGGCAGCAGCTCGTGGTCCAGGCCGTGCTCCTCGGCGGAGCGCACCGCGCCGGCCACCATGGGCGCGTCCGGCGTGCCGATCATGAGCCCGCCGGTGCGGGTGACGACATCGTCGCCGGAGACGCGGGCGAGCTCGTCCCAGAGCGTCCAGGCCCGTTGGATCAACGGCACGTAGCCGGGACCCTCGGAGTACGCGCTGCGGATGATCCGGGACTCGCCGTGGCTGGAGCCCCGGTCGTGGCCGGGCCGGAACTGTTCGACGCCCAGCACCCGTACGCCCCGGTGGGCGAGCCGCCACAGCGCCTGACTGCCCATCGCGCCGAGCCCGACGACGACCACGTCGACGTCCGGTTCCCCGGTCCTCACCTCGCGCGTCACCCGGCACCTCGCGATACGTGACTCGACGGACGTTGCGTCCAGTCTGGCACGGCCGGGGTCACCGACCGTTGCGGTAGAGCACCCGGAAGCCGAGGTGCTCGGCGAACGCCGCGAACCGGGCGGAACGCATGGTCGACTCGGCCGAGTCGACCCGCCGGCCGTTGACGAGCCGGTCGAGCAGCACGGTCTCGAACGCGGCGGCCTCCACCCAGTCGACGGACTTGGTGTATCCGCAGACCAGCGCGGCGCCGGTGCGGTGCAGGAAGTCGCGCAGCGCCCGGTCGGGCGCCTTGAGCACGGCGCAACTGCCGAAGAACAGCCGACGACCCACGCACTTGCCGGCCAGGATCTCGCCGACCTCGTCGAGCTCGATGGTGTTGTCGTGGTGGTTGTGCTCGGTGATCAACAGCCGCTGCGGCTCGCCGTGCAGGGCGAAGAATCCCACGTTGTAGTCGTCGTACTGCTTGAGCGTCCACCGGTCGAGGTAGTACTCCAGCTCCTGGGCGGTGGCGACGTCCTTGTGGATGAACCGGAGACTCTGGATGCGTTCGAGCAGCTCCAGCGTGGGCAGCACGGACCCGCGGCTGGCGAGGTCGCGTTCCCACTGACCTTCGACGCAGAAAACCCCACCACGTGACATGCCGACCTGCCCTTCCTGAGTGCCGAGCGGCAGTCTAGGCACCCGGTACGACAGCCCGGTAGCGGTTGCGGACCGTGGCAAGGGACACAGATTGGTATCGGGATGCGTTGCGCCGCAACGGAAAGTCGCGGGCTTGCGGCGCTTCGATACGATCTGGTGATCGTTCGACACGATCCGTGCGCAGGCGCTCCCGCTGGAGGAGCCCGCCTAACTGATCCTTCAGACGATGGGAGAGCGGTAGAGAAATCCCTGAGAATCCGAGGTGGTGGAGGAGTAGCCGGAGCACGTGCCAGGGCGGAGCGTGTGTCGAGGTTGCCGTGGCGTACCAGTAGCCGCAGCCGGGGCGGGCAGTGCCTGGAGGTCGCGGGCACGGGGCGGGGCGCCGAGCCGGCGGGTTGGCGTTTTGCGATGAGGAGGACACGTGGCAGAGGCACGAGTACTGGTGGTCGGTCTCGACCCCGCCCTGATCGAGGGTTGGGACCCGGCGCCGGTCCTGGCGGCCATCGCGCGAGGTCGGGCCCGCTTCGACGAACTCGGCATCGGGGCCGACTGGTGCCTGGTGGACCTCGACCAGGATCCCGAGGGGGCGATCGTGGCGGCGCTGACCAGCGGTAACCACGCCTGCGTGGTGATCGGGGGTGGCATCCGCAAGCACGAGCCGCTGCTGGAGTTCTTCGAGACGGTGATCAACCTGGTCCGGCGGCACGCGCCGGACGCCGCCATCGCCTTCGACAGCACCCCCGAGGACTGCGCCGACGCCGCCCTGCGGTGGCTCCGCTGACCCGGCGGACGCAGCAGGCGGCGCGGATGCCCGTTCAAGACGCCCCGAGGCGCGCGTGCCGCACATGACCATGTCCCGTTCGTACCACTGAGCGTGTGGCCGATCGCGGTGCCTGAGGACCGCCAGACGGATCAGGTACCGGGTCCCGCCGGGGGCGGCGGAGGCGGCGGAGGCGGCTGACCCAGCGAAGGCTGCTGCTCCGGTGACGGCGGCTGGTCCCGCGTGGGCCGTTGATCCGGTGACGGCGGCTGGCCCGGCGTTTGCCGTTGACCCGGTGAACGCTCCGGGAAGGGCGGCGGCCCCGGCATGCGGTGTGGCACCGGGTACGGGCCGTACGGCGGCTGGTGTGGTGGTGGGTAGGGATATCCGTATGCGGGCCGCGGCGCCGGTCGGCGGGCGCGCGCGGTGCGGCGC
>JBAUUM010000693.1:0-18384 GCA_049582705.1 Actinocatenispora sp. | reverse complement strand
TGGTCGCAGGGGTCGTCGGGCTGGCCATCCGGGAGCGGCGCGGCACGGCGCCCGGCGCGGAGGCCGCCACCCCCGCTCCGACGGCGCCCGCAGAACCCGCCTAACAGCCGTAAACAGTAGAAACAATGGGAAACACAGAAACATCAAGAAACACAGGGAGACGGAGCGACAAACCGGACGAGTAGCTGCCAGCCTGGTTGCGTCCTTCAGTTCTCCGTAAAGGAAAACCGCATGAGCAGCCCCCACCGCTCCCGACGCGCGGCGCTCGCCGCGGTCGCGCTGACCGGTCTCACCGGCCTGGTTGTCGCGGCCGCGTGGAGCGCCGGCCCGGCCGGTGCCCGCGACGGGCGGGACGCCGGGACGAACCTCGCCACCAACCCCGTCCTCGCCTCGAACGACGAGGGCTGGGGCGTACTGAGCGGCGGCAGCGGCCACCGGGTCGCCGTCGCCGACCACGACACCGCCGACTACGCGTACCAGGTCGACCTGACCGGTACCGACGCCGGCGTCTACCTGCCCCAGCAGACCGTGTCGGGCGGCAAGGCGTACACCTTCGCCGTCGACACCAGGACCTCGGGCACCGCGCACATCCAGATCGACTGGTACGGGTCGAACGGCTTCCTCGGCTCCGACCAGGCGACCGCCGTCGCGGTCACCGGCGACTCCTGGACCCAGGTGTCCGGCACGTTCACCGCGCCGGCCGGCGCGGTGAACTCGCACCCGCTGGAGTACGTCACGGGCGGCTCCGGCACCTGGCAGTCCACCGCCGCCGACTACGAGCTGAAGTCCGGCGGCACCGACCCGACGCAGCCGCCGTCCGACGGCGACACCGCGGCCGGCAACTTCGACTGGGGTACCCCGCTGCCCCAGTCGGACGAGTTCGACTACACCGGTGCGCCGGACCCCGACAAGTGGGACGCGTACGGCGAGGGCGGCGACACCGGAGGCAGCGGCTCGAACTGCTGGCCGGGTCACGCCGGCAACGGGCGCCGGTGCGCGGGCAAGAACCAGGTCGCCGACGGGTACCTGCGGCAGACCGGTGAGCAGAACGGCGACTCGGCCGGACTCGCCTCCGACCTGGGCCAGAAGTACGGCCGGTGGGAGATCCGGGCCCGGGTGCAGGCGGCGGCCGGCGCGTCCGGGAACCCGTACCACCCGGTGCTGATCACCTGGCCGGACTCCGACCAGTGGCCGTCCGGCGGCGAGTACGACTTCTTCGAGGTCAACGTGGGCGACGCGAAGGCCACCGCGTTCCTGCACCACCCGTCGGGTTCACAGGACGAGTACCAGTCCGGTTCGGTCGACCTGTCCCAGTGGCACAACTACGGGTTCGAGTGGACGTCCGGCGGCCTGACCGGGTACCTGGACGGCCAGGAATGGTTCCACGACACCGATCCCAGCGTCCAGGCGCCGGGGCCGATGCACCTCACCATCCAGCTGGACGACTTCTTCGGCGCCGGCGGGATGCAGAAGGCGTACTTCGACGTCGACTGGGCGCACCTCTACACCGTCAACTGACGGCGCGACGCCGGTCCGGCGGCCGCGAGGCCGCGGACCGGCCCGGCACCACACGACACCGCCCCGGAACCCTCCACAGTGGAAGGTTCCGGGGCGGTGTCGACGGTGCGGTCAGCCGACCTTCTCGGGTTCGGCCTTCAGCTCCGGCGGACGCTGGATCTCCTGCCACATCTTCGGCGCGCTGGCCGCGATGACGACCTTCGCCACCTGGCCCACCACCCAGCGCAACGCCTTGTTCCTGATGGGCTTGAAGTTGTTGACCCGCAGCACCCGGTCGCGGATCCACTCGACCCGGGGCCGGCGGCGCTCCTGGTACGCGGCGAGCCCGGACACCACGTCGTCCGCGGCGGCCAGCGCGTCACCGAGCACCACGCCGTCCTCGATCGCCTGGCAGGCGCCCTGACCGAGGTCGGTGGGGACCGCGTGGGCGGCGTCGCCGAGCAGCGCCACCGGGCCGTCGACCCAGGTGTCCAGCCACCGGTGGTAGAAGACATGCGTACGGGTGGAGGTCTCCGGCGGGGTCTTGGAGACGAACTCGCGGGGCAGGTCGCCCAGCCCGTCGGCGAGTTCCTTGGCCCGCTGCCAGGTGCCCTGCGGGTCGTCGCCGTCAGCGGGTCGCTCGCAGGACAGCGTCCACACCACCCGGTTGCGGCCGATCAGCCACGCGCCGCCGCCGGTACGGGTGTCCGGGTTGGAGAACAGGTGCACCACGCCGCGCTGCAACCCGCAGGTGCCGGCAGCGATGCCCCGGTACGTGGAGCGGCCCGTGTCGCGCAGGTCCAGGTCCCCGTGCATCTGGGTGAGGATGGTCGACCGGATGCCGTCGGCGCCGATCAGCCCGGAACCCTCCACCGTGCTGCCGTCGGACAGCTTCACCGTCACCCCGTCGGAGTGCACGGTGTAGCCGGCGACGCCGTAGCCGTAGTGCAGGTCGACGCCGCGTTCCTGGCACGCCTCCCGCAGCAGTCCGATCAGGTCACCGCGGCCGATGCCCAGCGCCGGCATCGCGCCCGGCTGGATGCTGGAGGCCATCTCCATCTCGAACATGATCTGCTGCTGGGCGTTGCGGCTCTGCGAGCGGTGCAGGTGCTCGCCGGCGGCCAGCAGCTTGTCGCCCAGGCCCAGCGTGGCCAGCGACGTGGTCGCGTTGCTCCAGATGGTGTGCCCGAACCCGGCGGACGCGGTGATCTCGTCGAGCTCCCGCCGCTCGTACACGGTCACCGGCAGGCCGTGCCGGCTCATGGCCAGCGCGGCGGTCAGCCCACCGACCCCGGCACCGGCCACCACGATCGGCGCGGACAGGTCCTTCATGCCGTCCTCCTGGTCATCAGCAGCATCGCGGTACGCGGGCGGGTCTCCAGGTACTCGATGTCGAACGACTCGCCGAACAGCTCCTTCTCCTCGCCCGGCGCGATCATCGGCGTCATCCGGGCCGGCGCGGGCAGCGACGCCCGGTCCGCCTGGAACGCCCACAGCAGTGCCTTGCCGCCGGGCCGGGTCAGGTTGCGGATGGTGGTGGCCACGGCCTGCCGCGCCTCACCCACCATGTCGTTGAGCGCACCGAAGTCGCAGACCAGGTCGTACTGGTCGGCCAGTCCCGGCACCGGGGTCGCGCTGAGGTCCGCGCGCAGGAACTCGCAGCGGTCCGCGACCCCGGCCGCCTCCGCGCGGGCCTGGCCACGGCGTACCGCCACCGGGGAGAAGTCCACCCCGCGCACCGGGCCGAAGCCCTGGGTGGCCAGGTACACCGCCTCCGCGCCGGTCCCGCAGCCGAGGTCCACGGCGCTCGGGAACTCCTTCGGGCTCAGCCGGCCCGACTCGACGAGCTCCTTCAGTACCGGCCGGACCTCCTTGTCCCACGGGGCCATGTTGAGCCGGTACAGGGTGTTGTAGAACCAGGGACGAAATCGCATCAGAATGTCCTTCCGGGTGTCGGGACAGCGACGCCGGTCCGCGCGGCGGCGAGGTCGCCCGCGACCCCGGAGAGCAGCCGACTCTGCTGGTGGTGCAGGAAGAAATGGTTGCCGGGCAGGACCCGGACCTCGGTCGGGGCCAGGGTCTGCTCCGCCCACTGCGGCAGCGTGTCCGGTGGCGCCTCCGGGTCGTCGCTGCCGCCGTACACGGTCACCGGGCAGGTCAGCTTCGGGCCGGCGCGGTACTCGTACGTGTCCGCGGCCTCGAAGTCGGCCCGGATGATCGGCACCAGCAGCCCCAGCAGGTCCTCGTCGGCGAGGACCTCCTCGGGCGTGCCGGCCAGTTCGCGCAGCCGGGCCCGGAACTCGTCCTCGGGCAGCAGGTAGTCGTCGTGCTTCTGCGACGTCAGGTGCGGCGCGTCGTGCCCTGACACGAACAGGTGCATGGCGGGCCGCGCGTACCGGTGCTCCAGCCGGCGGGCCAGCTCGAACGCGACGAGCGCGCCGAGGCTGTGCCCGAACAGCGCGTACGGGCGGTCCAGTCGCGGCAGCACCTTCGTCAGTACGTCGTCGGTGATCGCGTCGATGCGGGTCAGCAGCGGCTCGACCAGCCGGGAGCCCCGGCCGGGCAGCTCCACCGGTACCACCTCGGCGTCGCCGGCCATGGGCTTGATCCACTCGCGGTAGATCCGGACCGCCGAACCGCCGGCGTACGGGAAACACAACAGCAGTGGTTCCGCCATGTCAGGCTCCTTCCTCCGGTGCGGGACGCGGGAAGGTGCCGGCGATGGTGCGGAACTGCATGTTGGACGTTCCCTCGTAGATCTTGCCGACCTTGGCGTCCCGGTAGAACTTCTCCGCCCGGTGGCCGGGCACGAACCCGCGACCGCCGAGCGTCTCCACGGCCTGTGCGGCGGCCCGTTCGGCCACCTCGGACGCGATGTACTTGGCCATCGCGGTGGCGCGCAGCCGTTCCGACGCGCTGCCGCCGGCCTGCACGAGCCGCGTCGTGTTGTACAGCAGCACCCGGGCCGACTCGATCTCCGCGGCGACCCGCGCCAGCGGGAACGACACCCCCTGGTACGTGCCGATCGACGCGCCGAACGCCTGGCGACGCCCGGCGAACCCGACCGCCTCCTCCAGCGCGCCACGGGCCAGCCCGACGAGCTGGGCGGCGATGCCGATCTTGCCGATGTTGAGCGTCTCGGCGACCAGCATCTCGCCGCGACCCGGCTTGTCGAGCACGGCGCCCTTGCCGACCCGGACGTCCTCGAAGGTCACCTCGCAGGTCGAGCTGGCCTTGATGCCCATCTTGGGGATCGCGTCGCCGACGGTCAGCCCGGCGGTGTCGCGTTCCACCAGGAACGCGGTGAGCCCGACGTCGGCGAGCTTCGCGAACACCAGGAACAGCCCGGCCTCACGGGCGCTGCTGGTCCACATCTTGGTGCCGTTCAGCACGTACCCGGTGCCGTCGGCGACCGCCGTGGTGTTCATGGCGAACGCGTCGCTGCCGGCCTCCGACTCGGAGATCGCGTAGGCGCCGACCGTGTCGTTGGCCAGCCGCGGCAGGTGCCGGCGCCGGGCCGGGCCGTCGCCGTGCCGCAGCAGGGCGCTGGTGACCAGGGCGTTCTGCACGTCCACCAGGACGGCGGTGGCCGGGTCGAGCCGGGCGATCTCCTCGATGGTGAGCGCGACCTGGAACAGGTCGCCACCGGACCCGCCGTACGCCTCGGGCACCTCGACGCCCATCAGCCCGGCCTCGAACAGCTCGCGGATCAGCTCCGGATCGATCGCGGCGGCCTCGTCCATGGCGCGTACCCGCGGCCCGACGGACGACTCGGCGAAGTCGCGGACCTTCGACCGCCACGCCTCGTCGACCTCGGGCAGCCAGGTCAGCGGCATCGGTGCGGTCATGCCGCCCTCCCCGGCTCGCGGGCCGGCCGGTCGGACAGCTCCGGCAGGCGCTGCATCTCGGTCCACATCTGCTTCTCGGCCATCGACAGGTACATCCGGGTCAGCTTGCCCATCACGAAGCGCACCACCGGGTTCTCCGGCTCGGGCGCCGTGGCGACCCGTACCGACTGCTCCCGCACCCACTTGACCCGCTCGTACCGGCGCTGCTCGTAGGCGCGCAGCCCGCCGTCCGTCGAGTCCGCCGCGGCGAGCGCGTCGGCCAGTACGAGGCCGTCCTCGACCGCCTGGCAGGCGCCCTGGCCGAGGTCGTTGGGCATCGCGTGGGCCGCGTCGCCGAGCAGCGTGACGTGCCCGGTGCCCCAGTTCTCGTGCCACTCGTGGTACCAGATGTCGGTGCGCAGGATCGCCTCGGCCGGGGTCCGGTCGACCCGGGTACGCAGCACCTCCGGCAGCACCGTGGCCAGTTCCCGGGCGTGCTTCAGGGTCTGCTCGGGGGTGTCGCGTTCACCGGCGGGGGCGTGCGTGGACAGCGTCCAGGCGACCCGGTCGCCGCCGACCGGGTAGACGCCGCCGCCGATGCCGCTGGCCGGGTCGTGGAACAGCTGCGGGATCTCCGGGACCACGCCCTCCGAACCGGGCACCACCCCCCGGTACGTGGTGCGGCCCAGGTAGATGCCCGGCACGCTGCCGTGCAACTGGGTGAGCACCGCGGAACGCACCCCGTCCGCGCCGATCAGCGCGGAGCCGGCCACGTCGCCCACGCCGTCGACCTTGACCTCGACGCCGTCCTCGCCGTCCCGGTACCCGGCCACCGTGTGTCCGTAGTGGACGGGGACGCCGCGCTCCTGGCACGCTGTCATCAGCACCTCGGCGAGGTCCATCCGGCCGATCGACAGCGACGGCAGCGCGTCCGGCCACAGGTACTTGTGCGAGTCCATCCGGAACCGCACCCGGTACTTCGCGTCGTAGCTGTGGATCGCCACGACACGCTCGCCGGCGGCGAGCAGCGGCTCGCCCAGCCCCAGCCAGCCCAGCGACGTGGACGCGTTGCTCCACAGGGTCAGGCCGCTGCCCGGCGCGGTACGGATCTGTTCGGGGGTCCGCCGCTCGTACACCTCCACGGGCAGCCCACGCTGGTGCAGGGCCAGGGCCGCGGTCAGCCCGCCGATGCCGGCACCGGCGATCACCACAGGTCTATCAGGACGCATCGTCACTCCTCTGCGCGGTTTTCGCCCGGGCCGGTGGCGGCAGCATGCCGTTGTCGCGCAGCGCGTCGACGTACCTGCCGAGGGTCTCGTCGTCGACCGCCGGCGGCGGCAGCTCGTCACCGAGCACCGTGCGGGTGTTGGTGGTGTCGATGACCGGTTCGCCGGGTCCGCCGGCACGCCCCTCGGCCAGCCCGGCGTACATGGTGAGGACCGGGCCGACCTGGTCGTCGCCGGCTTCGGCGGCGGCCACGACGGCGGTGTACCAGTCCGCCACGCTGGCGCGCCGCACGTCGTACCCGCGGGAGGCCAGCACGTCGGCGAGAGCGACCAGGGGCACCTTCTCGGCGAGCGAGAAGTGGAACGTCGCGCCCAGCGACTCGCGGTGCCGGGCCAGGCCGGTGATCGCGGCGGCCAGGTGGTCGACGGGCACCAGGTCGGTGGCGAGGCCCGCGTCGGGTACCAGGCCGGTGACCGCGCAGGCCCGGATCACCCGGCAGACCAGGTCCTCGCTGCGCCACAGGCCGCTGCGTTGGTCGCCGCCGATGCGGCCGGGGCGGTGCACCGCGACCGGCACGCCGGCCTCGCGGGCCAGCGCGACGACGTGCTCGGCGACCCACTTGCTGTGGTTGTAGCCGGTGTCGTTGGCCGGCGGCGGCACGTCGGGCAGGTCACCCTCGCGCAGCACCGGGTCGAGGTCGGTACGGGTGGCCAGGCCACCGAAGACCGACAGGGTCGACACGTAGTGCAGCGGGATCGGCCGGTCCAGCGTGGCCAGCCGCAGGATCTCCAGGGTGCCGCCCACGTTGCCGTCCCGCAGCATCGGGTACGGCTGCTGGAAGTGCACCACGGCCCCGGAGTGGTAGATCTCGTCGGTGTCGCGGGCCAGGGCGGCGAAGTCCGGTTCGGACAGCCCGAGCCGCGGCGAGGACAGGTCACCGAGCAGTGCCACGACCCGACCGGACCACTCGTCACGCCACAGGCCGTGCCCGCGCAGCTGCTCCTCCAGCCGGCGCTGCGCGTCGGCGGTGTCGCGGCCACGGACCAGGCAGCGCACCGTGGCACCGGCGTCCGCGAGCCGCTCCACCAGGAACGCGCCGAGGAAGCCGGTGGCGCCGGTGACCAGTACGCCGCGCGGCTTCGCCCGGAACCGGGACCGGCCGGCGGGGCGGATGTCGTCCGGCAGCGTGATGTCGGCCCGCAGCGTGTCCGCGTGCTCGGCCTCGACCGCGGCCGGGTCGACGTCGCCCTGCTGGTCCAGCAGCGTGGCCAGGTCACCGATCCGGGAGTTCTCGAACAGCGCCCGGACCGGCAGGTCCACGCCCCACACCCGGCGGATCGCGGCGTGCAGCCTCGCGGCCAGCAGCGAGTGGCCGCCGATGGCGAAGAAGTCGTCGTCCAGCCCCACCCGCTCGATGCGCAGCGCGTCGGCCACCATCCGGGTCAGCCGCTTCTCCGTCGGCGTGCTCGGCGCCAGGTACCCGTCCGCGCCCTCGGCCACCGGGGGCACCGGCAGCGCCCTGCGGTCCACCTTCCCGTTCGGTCCGAGCGGCAGCCGCGGCAACACCATCAGCGCCGCCGGCACCATGTACCGGGGCAGTCGCTCCTCGGCCGCCGCCCGCGCCGAGCGGCGGACCTCCGCCGGGTCACTGCCCGGTTCGGCCACCAGGTAGCCGACCAGGCGCTTGTCGCCGGGGGTGTCCTCGCGGACCACCGCGACCGATTCGAGTACCCGGTCCGCCGTCCGCAGGGCGCTCGCGACCTCACCCAGCTCGATCCGGAAGCCACGCAGCTTGACCTGGTCGTCGAGCCGGCCTAGGAACTCCAGCGTCCCGTCCGGCAGGTACCGCACCGAGTCGCCGGTGCGGTAGAGCCGCTCGCCGGTGCGCGGGTGCGTGACGAACGCCGCCGCGGTCTGGTCCGGCCGGTTCAGGTATCCACGGGCCAGCCCGGCACCCCCGAGGTACAGCTCACCGGGCGTGCCCAGCGGCCGGGGCCGCAGGTCCGCGTCGAGCACCCGCGCCACCGTGTTGACCACCGGGCGGCCGATCGGCGGGTGCCCGCCGCCCACGATCTCGTCGGTGACGGTCGAGTACACGGTCGTCTCGGTGGGTCCGTAGCCGATCAGGAACTTCTTCTGACCGCCCCAGCGTTCGGCGACCTCGGCCGGGCAGTCCTCGCCGCCGGAGCCCAGTACCTCCAGGGTGGGCACGTGCTCCGGGGACAGGTGCGCCAGCAGCGACGGCGGGATGAACGTGAAGGTGACCTGTTCCCGGTTGATCAGCTCGACGAGCTGGGCGCCGCCGGCCATCTCCTGCGGCGTCGGCACCACCAGCGGCACCCCGCCCAGCAGCGAGAGCACCTGCTCGAACACCGAGACGTCGAAGCTGAACGGGGCGAACTGCAGCACCCTGCTGTTCTCGTGCAGCGCGGCGTGGTACCGGGTCAGGTCGAGGTTGACCACCGACCGGTGTTCCACGCACACGCCCTTCGGCGTACCGGTCGAGCCGGACGTGTAGATGACGTACGCGAGGTCGTCGGGGCCGCAGCGGCGGGGCAACGCCTCCACCGGCCCGGCCCCGTCGGTCCCGTCGTCGGTCCCGTCGTCCAGGACGAGCACCGGCGTCCCGGACTCGGGCAGCGTGTCGACCAGGTGCTGCTGGGTGAGCAGCACCGCCGCCGCCGAGTCGGTCAGCATGAACGACACCCGCTCCGGCGGGTACGACGGGTCGACCGGCACGTACGCGCCGCCCGCCTTGTGCACGGCCAGTACCGCGACGATCATCTCCACGGAGCGCTCCGCGACGATCGCCACGAGCGTGTTCGCGGCGACGCCGAGGTCGCACAGCCGGTGCGCGAGGCGGGTGGCGCGGGTGTCCAGCTCCCGGTACGTGACGTCCCGGCCGTCGTGCCGGACCGCGAGCCGGTCCGGCCCGGCGGCCACCTGCGCGTCGAACAGGTCCGGCCAGGTCAGCGCCGGCAGCTCGCGCACCGGCCCGTACGACCACCGGTCGACGAGCTGCTGCTCCTCGACGGGCAGGGCGGGCAGCGCGGCCAGCGGCCGGTCCGCGTCGGCGGCGAACTCCTCGAACAGCATGGTCAGGTGCGCCAACAGCCGGTCCACGGTGTCGGCCCGGAACAGGTCGGTGCTGTACTCGCCGATCAGCTGCCAGCCGCCCGCGTCGGTCGGCACCAGCGTCACGGTCAGGTCGGTCTTCGCCGTGCCCGGGTCGAACGCCAGCGGCTCGACGCGGATCCCGGCCAGCTCACGGTCCTCCCCCGCGACGCGCTCGACCAGGGCGAACCCGGCCTGCGCCAGCGGGGTGCGGGACAGGTCGCGGGCCACGCCGAGCCGTTCCACCACCGACTCGAACGGCACGTCGGCATGCCCGTACGCGTCCAGGCAGGTACGCCGGGCCCGGCCGAGAAGGTCGGCCACGGTCGGCGCGCCGGTCAGGTCGGCCCGCAGCACCAGCGTCCCGGCCAGGAACCCGACCAGGCCGTCGAGTTCGGGGCGGTCCCGGCCGGCGACCGGTACCGCCACACCGAAGTCCTGCTGGGCGGCGTACCGGCCGAGCAGCACCTGGTACGCGGTCAGCGCCGCCATGAACGGCGTCGCGTCGTACCGGCGGGCCGTGGCCGACAGCCGGGCCACCAGGTCGGCCGGCACCTCGGTGGTGCGCTGCGCGCCCCGGTAGCTCTGCGCCGGCGGCCGGGGCAGGTCGGTGGGCAGGTCCAGTACGGGCAGCGCGGCGAGCTGGCCGGTCCAGTACGACAGGCCCGTGTCGTAGCCGCCGGCGGCGGTCCGGTCCCGCTGCCAGGCGGCCACGTCCCCGTACTGCACGTCGAGCGCGGGCAGTTCGGCCGGCTCGCCGGCCACCCACGCCCGGTAGCCCTCGGCCAGGTCACGCACGATGACCTGGGTGGAGCCCTGGTCGCCGATGCCGTGGTGCATGGCCAGCATGAGCAGGTGCTCGGTGTCGGACAGCCGGGCCACGCAGATCCGCGCGAGCGGCGCGGCGGTCAGGTCGAACGGCGTGGTCAGCCGCTCGCGTACCAGGGTCTCGGCGGCCGCGGTCGGGTCGTCGGCGTCCGACAGGTCCACCACGTCGACGGGCACGTCCAGGTCCGGGTGGACCAGCTGGACGACCTCGCCGTCGGACTCGCCGAGGCTGGTGCGCAGCGGCTCGTGCCGGCGCACCACCGCGGCGAACGCGGCCCGGAGGCCGTCGAGGTCGAGCGCGCCGGTCAGCCGGACCACGCTGCCCACCAGGTACGTGCCGCTGCTGGCCGCGTCGAGCTGGCCGAGCAGCCACAGCCGGCGCTGGCCGGAGGAGGCGGGCAGTTCGCAGACCCCGGCGCCACGCGGCAACGCCGGAACGGTGTCGGCCGGGTCGGCGGCGGCGTCGGTACCGCCACGCAGGTCGGTGGCCAGGCCGGCCACGGTGGGGTGGTCGAACAGCGCCCGCACCCCGGCGTCGGACCCGATCGCGGCCCGGATCCGGCTCATCGCCCGGGTGGCCAGCAGCGAGTGGCCGCCGAGGTCGAAGAAGTCGTCGTACACGCCGACCCGCGGCACGCCGAGCACGTCACGCCACACCTCGGCGATCCGGCGTTCCAGATCGTCCCGCGGCTCGACGTGCTCGGCACCGCCGCCGGACCGCTCCGGCGCGGGCAGCGCCCGCTTGTCGACCTTGCCGCTGGAGGTACGCGGCAGCACGTCCAGCACGGTCACCGTGGCCGGCGTCAGGTACTCGGGGAGCAGCCGGCGGGCGTGCGCCCGCAGGTCCGCCGGGGACGGTCGGGTGCCGTCGCGGGGCACCACGTACCCGGCGAGTTCGGTGTCGGTGGCGCGGCCGGCGCGGGCCACGACCACGGCGTCGGCCACGTCGGGGTGCTCGCGCAGTACTGCCTCGACCTCGCCGGGCTCCACCCGGAAGCCGCGGATCTTCACCTGGTCGTCGCCGCGGCCGAGGAACTCCAGGGTCCCGTCCGGCAGCCAGCGGGCCACGTCGCCGGTGCGGTACAGCCGGGAGTCGGCGGTGAACGGGTCGGTGACGAACCGTTCGGCGGTCAGCTCGGGCCGCCCCGCGTACCCGTGGGCCACGCCCGGGCCACCGATGCAGATCTCGCCGACGGCACCCACCGGGACCGGCCGCAACCGGGAGTCGAGCAGGTGGAAGCGCAGGTCGGGCAGGGGCCGGCCGACCAGGTTGCGGACCGGCGGGTCGAGTTCTGCCGCACGCACCCGGTGGTACGTGGCGTGCACGGTGGTCTCGGTGGTGCCGTACATGTTGATCAGTTCGGGCTGCGCGTCGCCGTACCGGTCCAGCCAGCCGCGCAGGGTACGCACATCCAGCGGCTCGCCGGCGAACACGATGTAACGCAGCGCGTCCAGCCGCTCGGCGCCCTCGGCGTCGACAGCGGCGAGCTGACGGAACGCCGTCGGGGTCTGGCTCAGCACGCTCACCCGGTGGGCGGCGAGCCGCCGGTGCACCTCGCGCGGGTCCCGGGCGGCCAGGTACGGCACCACCGCCAGCTGCGCGCCGGACAGCCAGGCGCCCCACATCTCGAACACCGACACGTCGAACGCGGCCGAGTGGAACAGGCTGAACACGTCGTCGGGCGAGAACGTCAGGTGCGTACGGGCGCCCTTCACCAGCCGCAGCACGTTGCGGGAGCTGACCATCACGCCCTTCGGGCGGCCGGTCGAACCCGACGTGTAGATGATGTACGCGACGTCGTCCGGCTGGCAGGCCACCGGCCCGGCGCCGGCGGAGCCGCCGGTCGCACCGTCCAGGGTGACGGTGGCGCCGGCGAAGTCCAGCCCGGCGCCCCGGTCCGGCTCGGCCAGCAGCACCTTGACGCCCGCGTCCGAGAGCACGAACGCCATCCGGTCCGCCGGCCAGGACACGTCCAGCGGCACGTACGCGGCCCCGGCGTACAGCACGCCGAGGATACCGGTGAGCAGGCCGAGGCCCTGCTCGGCGAGCAGACCGACCCGTGAGCCCGGGTCGACGCCCTGCTGGGCGAGCCGGCACGCCACCTCGGCCGCCCGCGCGGCCAGCTGGGCGTAGGTCAGCGACTCGTCGCCGCACGCGGCGGCCACCGCGTCGGGGGTCCGTTCGGCCTGCGCCGCGAACGCGAGCGCGAGGGTGCCCTCGGTGTCCTGCGGGCTGGTGCGCACCCACTCGTCCAGCAGCAGCGACCGTTCCCGCGAGGTGAGCGCGTCGAGCTGCGACACCCGGCGCGCCGGGTCGCCGACCACCTCGGACAGCAGCAGCCGGTACTGGGCGATGATCCGGTCGACGGTGTCCGGGTCGAACAGTTCGCTGTCGTACTCCACCCGCAGCCGCAGGTCGCCGGTGTCGGCGTCCGGTACGAGCATGATCGACAGGTCGAACTGCGCGGTACCGGGGCGCAGGTCCACCGGGGTGACCGCGGCGGGACCCATCTTCTGCCCGGCCGGCGGGGTGTTCTGCACCGCGAACAGCACCGAGAACAGCGGCGTACGGGCCCGTTCCCGGTCCGGGCGCAGCTCCTCGACCAGCCGCTCGAACGGCACGTCCGCGTTCGCGTACGCCTCCAGGCAGGAGTCCCGCACCTGGTCCAGCAGGCCGCCGACGGTCGGGTCGTCGCCCAGTTCGGCGCGCAGCACCAGGTTGTTGACGAAGAACCCGACCAGTTCCTCCAGCTCGGGACGGTGCCGGCCGGACACCGGGGAGCCGACCGCGACGTCCTCCTGCCGGCTGTACCGGGACATCAGCAGATGGCAGGCGGCCAGCGTCACCATGAACAGGGTCGCGCCGTGTTCCCGGCCGCGGGCGGTGAGCTTCTCGACCAGGTCGGCGGGGATCCGGTCCCAGCGGATGTCGCCGGCGTAGCGGCGTACGTCCGGGCGGGGGCGGTCGGTGGGCAGCTCGGTGACCGGCAGCCCGGCCAGCCGCTGCCGCCAGTACTCGATCTGGGTGCCGACCGCGGGCGAGGCCAGCCACTGCTGCTGCGCGGCGGCGTGGTCGCCGTACTGCACGGCGGGCGCCGGCAGCGCCGCGGTGCCGGGCGACGCGGACTCGGCACCGTACGCGGTGACCAGGTCGCGGGCCAGGATCTGCACCGACCACCGGTCGCAGATCGCGTGGTGCAGGGCGAGGTGCAGTACGTGCTCCTCGGCGCCGACGCGGACCAGGGTCATCCGGCACAGCGGGCCGGTGGCCAGGTCGAACGGCCGCCCGGACAGTCCGGCGAGGTGTTCGGTCAGCTGGGCCGGGTCGGCGCCGGTCAGGTCGACGTGGTCGACCGGTACGGTCGCCGACGGCGCCACGACCTGCACCGGTTCGCCGTCGACCTCCACGAACGAGGTGCGCAGCGTCTCGTGCCGGGCCACCACGACGTCGACCGCGGCCTGCAGCGCCGCCGGGTCGAACGGGCCGGTCAGCCGGACCGCGCTGTCCACCGTGTACGCGCCCGCGCTGGCCGGGTCGAGCTGGTCCAGGAACCACAGCCGGCGCTGCCCGGACGACGCCGGGAGTACGAACCGGCCGGACAGTTCCCCGCCGACCTGCGGCATCCGGTACAGCACCGGGATGGGCGGCTGCTCCGCGGGCCGTTCCGGCGCCGGCTCGACCGGCAGTGTGCCGGCCAGCCTGGCGACGGTCGGGTGGGTGAACATGGTGCGCACCGGCACGTCGACCCCGAACTCGGCCCGTAC
Organism: Actinocatenispora sp.; assembly: GCA_049582705.1. Taxonomy (GTDB): domain Bacteria; phylum Actinomycetota; class Actinomycetes; order Mycobacteriales; family Micromonosporaceae; genus Actinocatenispora. The sequence continues at coordinate 4,126 of JBAUUM010000693.1, read as the reverse complement.
CCGGGCGACCACGCGGGTGGCCAGCAGGGAGTGCCCGCCCAGCGAGAAGAAGTCGTCGTGCACGCCGACCCGGTCCATGCTCAGCACCTCGGCGTAGATCGCGGCGAGCCGTTTCTCCACCGGGGTGCGCGGCGCCAGGTAGTCGCCGAGGTCGGGGCGGGCGCCGTCCGGCGCGGGCAGCTTCGCCCGGTCGACCTTGTTGCGGTTCGCGGTCAGTGGCAGCGCGTCGAGCACCACCAACGCGCTGGGCACCATGTACTCGGGCAGCCGGTCCCGGCACTGCGCGTGCAGCTGCCGGACCAGGGCGGCCCGGTCGGTGCCGGCGGCGTCGACCAGGTCCACGTACCCGACGAGCCGACGGTCCCCGGGAGTGTCCTCGCGCAGCGCGACGACCGAGTCCCGGACCGCGGAGTGCGCCCGCAGCACCGACTCGATCTCGCCCAGCTCGATGCGGTACCCGCGCACCTTGACCTGGAAGTCCACCCGGCCCAGGAACTCCAGTAGGCCGTCGGCCCGCCAGCGCACCACGTCGCCGGTGCGGTACACCCGCTGCGCGGGCAGCTCCGGGTCGGGGACGAACCGTTCCTCGGTCAGTTCGGGCCGCTGCCAGTAGCCTGCGGCCACGCCGGCACCGCCGATGAGCAGTTCGCCCGGCACCCCGATCGGCACCCGGCGGTCGTGCTCGTCCACGACCAGCAGGCGGGTGTTGGCGACCGGGCCACCCAGCGGCAGCGGGTCGTCACCCTCCTCCACCCGGTGCACCGTCGACCACACCGCGGTCTCGGTCGGGCCGTACAGGTGCCACACCTCGACGCCGAGGCCACGGATCCAGTGCGCCAGGTCGGCCGGTACCTTCTCCGCGCCGGCGAGCGCGGTGAACGGGCCGTCGGGTCGCCAGCCGGCCTCCTGGAGCAGTCGCCAGGTGGTCGGCGTGCCCTGCAGGTACGTCACCCCGGCGGCGGTGAGCCGCTCGGCGAGCCGTTCGGAGTCGGTGACCACCGTGCTCGGGATCATCTCGATCCGCGCGCCGACCAGCAGCGGCAGGTACAGGTCGAGTACCGGCATGTCGCAGGAGATCGTGTTCGCCGCGCCCACCACGTCGGTGGGCTGCATGCCCGGCCGGTACGCCATGGTCTGCAGGAAGTTCACCACGGGCCGGTGCGGCAGCAGCACGCCCTTGGGGCGCCCGGTCGACCCGGACGTGTAGATGATGTAGGCGAGGTCGTCGGGGCCGGGACCGTCCGGCAGCGGGGTCCCGGGCGCGGCGGCGACCCGGTCCCAGTCGCTGTCGAGCCGGATCACCCGACCGTCCACGGCGAGCGGGCCGGGCAGCGGGTCGGGCAGCCGGTCGACCAGGTCGTCGACGGTCAGCACGGCCACCGATCCCGAGTCCGACAGCAGCAGCGCGACCCGGTCCGGCGGGAAGTCCACGTCGATCGGCACGTACGCGGCACCCGCCCGCAGCACGCCGAACAGCGCGACGGGCAGCATCCGGTTGCGCTCGGTGAACAGCGCCACCCGGTCGCCGCGGGACACCCCGAGCGACCGCAGGTGGTGGGCGAGCTGGTTGGCCCGCCGGTCGACCTCCGCGTACGTCAGTTCGCCGTCGCTGTCGGAGACGCACACCCGCTCCGCGTACGTGTCGAACCGCTCGTCGAGCAGGCCGGTGAGGCTCAGTTCGGGGACAGTACGGCGGTCGCCGCTGCCCCAGGCGGTCAGCCGGGCGCGCTCGTTGTCCGGCAGTACCGGCAGTTCGGACAGCGGCCGGTCGGCCGGGCCGGCCAGCGCGTCCAGTACCAGCCGGTAGTGCTCCAGCATCCGGTCGACCGTGTCGGCGTCGAACAGGTCGGTGTTGTACTCGGCGATGACCTGCTGCGCCGAGGTGCCCTTCGCGGCGGGGAACGCGGTGAACGTCAGGTCGTACTTGGCCGACGTGCCGGACGGGGGCACCGGCGTGGCGGTCACCGCGCCGAGCCGCAGCGACGGCGCGGGCAGCTCGGTGGTGATGAACATGGCCGAGAACAGCGGGCTGTGCGCCAGGTCCCGCTCCGGGTGCAGGTGCTCGACCAGCTTCTCGAACGGCACGTCCGCGTGACCGAAGGCGTCCAGGCAGGTCGCGCGGACCTGGTCGAGCACCTCGGCCACCGTCGGGTCGCCGGACAGGTCGGTACGCAGCACCAGATTGTTGGTGAAGTACCCGATGAGCGGCTCCACCTCGGGCCGGTAGCGTCCCGAGATCGGCGAGCCGACCGCGACGTCCGCGGTCCGGGCGTACCGGGACAGCATCAGCGCGTACCCGGCGAGCAGCACCATGAACCGGGTGGCGCCGCGCTCCTCGGCCCGGGCGGTGAGCCGGTCGACCAGCTCGGCGGGGATCCGTACGGTCCGGGTCGCGCCGCGGTAGGTCTGCGTGCTGGGCCGCGGCCGGTCGGTGGGCAGGTCCAGCACCGCGAGGTCGGCGAGCTGCGCCCGCCAGTAGGCGAGCTGGTCGCGTTCGGCGTCGCTGCCCTCGAAGTCGCGCTGCGCCATGGCGTAGTCGGCGTACTGCACGGGCAGTTCGGGCAGTGCGGGCTGCTCCCCGCCGGCCAGCGCGATGTACGCGGTGGACAGTTCCCGGGTGAACGCCTCGACCGCGATCCGGTCCGCGATCGCGTGGTGCAGGGCCACCCCGAGCACCGCGTCGTCGGAGCCGATCACCGCGAGCGTGACCCGCAGCAGGGACGCCTCGGTGAGTTCGAAGCCGCGGCGGGCCGCCTCGGCGACCGTCTCCGCGGCGGCAGCCTCCGGGTCGCCACTGCCGGACACGTCCACTTCGGACAGTGGGGAGTCGACGGTCGGGTGGATGACCTGGACCGGGTCGCCGTCCACCTCGACCAGGCCGGTACGCAGGCTCTCGTGCCGCGCCACCACCACGTCCACCGCGCGGCGCAGCGCCGCACGGTCCAGCGCACCGCGCAGCCGCAGCGCGCCGTGCAGCACGTACGCGGCGGCACTGCCCGGGTCGAACTGGGTCAGGAACCACACCCGGCGCTGCTGGAACGAGGCCGGGAACCGGACCAGCCCCCGCTCGTCGGGCCGGCGCGGCACGGCGGGTACGGCCGGCGCGGCCACCGCCTCGGTGCCGGCCGACAGCACCGCGGCGAGACCGGCGACGGTGGGGTCGGTGAACACGGCACGGACCGGCAGCTCGGTGCCGAGCGCGGCGGCGATCCGCCCGGTCAGCGAGGTGGCCAGCAGCGAATGCCCGCCGAGGGCGAAGAAGTCGTCGTGCACGCCGACCCGGTCGATGCCGAGCACCTCGGCCATGATGGCGGCGACCCGTTCCTCGGTCTCGTCGCGGGGCGCCAGGTAGCCCTCCCCGCCACGCCGGACGTCCGGCGCCGGCAGGGCGTTGCGGTCGATCTTCCCGTTCGGGTTGAGCGGCAGCGCGTCGAGCACCATCACGGTGCCCGGCACCATGTACTCGGGCAGCCGGGCGCGGCACGCCGCGCGCAGCGCGTCCTCGGCGGGCGCGTCGTGCCCGTCGGGCACCACGTAGGCGACCAGCCGCGGGTCGTCGCCGACCTGACGCAGCGCCACCGCGGCGTCCCGGATGCCGGCGCAGTCGCGCAGCACCGACTCGATCTCGCCCATCTCGATCCGGTACCCGCGGACCTTGACCTGCTGGTCGCCCCGGCCCAGGTACTCCAGCGTGCCGTCCGCGCGCCACCGCACCACGTCGCCGGTGCGGTACGCCGCGCCAAGCTCCGGGTGCGTCACGAACCGCTCGGCGGTCAGCTCGGGCCGGTCCCGGTATCCCACGGCCACGCCGGAGCCGCCGATCAGCAGCTCGCCCGGTACGCCGACGGGGACCGGCGCGAGCGCGTCGTCCACCACCAGCAGCCGGGTGTTGGCCACCGGCCGGCCCAGCGGTACCGGGTCCTCGCCACCGGTCACCCGGTGCACCGAGGACCACACGGTCGTCTCGGTCGGGCCGTACATGTTCCACACCGCCGCCCCGGAACCGGCCAGGTCGGCCGCCAGGTCGGCGGGGAACGCCTCGCCGCCGCACCAGGCCGCGAAACCCTCCGGCGGTTGCCAGCCGGCCCGGCGCAGCAGCCGCCAGGTGGTCGGGGTGGCCTGCACG
>JBAUUM010000692.1:0-5824 GCA_049582705.1 Actinocatenispora sp. | reverse complement strand
GCCCGGTCCGGGGCTGCCGGACGACGCGAAGGTCGCGGTGCACACGGCCGGCGGGCCGGGACATCCGGCCGGGCAACGGGACTCGGTGGCCGAACTGGGCGAACTGACCGGCTCGGTACCGTTGCCGCCCACCACGGCGGAGCCGCGACGCCCACCGCACCGGGACAATCTGCAGCTGGCGGTCGGCGCGGCCGGCGCGTCGCGGATCCGTACCGCGCTGGTGCACACGATGACGGCCGTGCTGGTCGACGGTCTCGACCCGGAGACCGCCATCGCCCGGGCCCGGTTCCACGTCGTGGACGGCACCGCGCACGCCGAGCCGGGCGTGCCCGAGGACGAACTGGCCGCGCTGTCCCGGGCCGGGTACCGGGTACACCAGTGGCCGGAGTTCGACCACTACTTCGGCGGGGTCAGCGCGGTGGGCCGGACCGGCGCCGGTGGGGACCCGCGCCGCGGCGGTATCGGCATGCATCTGTGAGCTCGTCCGCGTGGCCGCGCCGCGGCGCCTATCTCACGCCGCCAGGAAAAATTGGCTCAGATCCCAGTATTTCCAACAGATCCGTTTTCCAAATTGATAATGATCGTTGTCGAGCGAAGGTTGACGCTGACCGGAACCCCGGTAGCCCTGTCGTTCTCGGGTCTGGCAGGTGTTCACAGTGACCAACACGATTCCCGCGGTCGGCCCGGCACGGAACGCCGCACAGCATGGCAGCCGGCCGGTGCGCCGATGGGCGCTGCGCATCAGGGCCGTCACGGCACGGCGGCGTAGAGCTCGGGCGGTACTCGTCCTGGCGGCCGCGGTCAGCGTGGCCGTCGGCGCGACCGTGCCCGCGATCGCCGCCGCGCCACCGGTGCAGAACCGGGTCGTGAGCGAGAACCCGGTGGACTGGACCCCGCACGCCCTGGACGGTTCGGTGTACCAGGCGGTGCAGGTGGGCACCCGGATCTTCGTGTGCGGCTCGTTCACCCGGGTCCGTAACGCCGACTCGACCATGCCGCTGTCGCTGCCGCACATCATGGCGTTCAACGCGCGGACCGGTCGGATCGACACCAGCTTCCGCCCCGCGCCGGACGACACGGTGCACGCGATGGCGGTGGCTCCGGACGGGCGGTCGCTCTACATCGGCGGCAACTTCAGCCGGGTGGGCGGCATGGTGACGCCTCGGGTGGCCCGCATCTCCACCACCAGCGGCGCTCCGCTGAGCAGCTTCCGGGTGGCGACGATCTCCGGCAACGTCGAGCGTCTCGCCCTCGCCGGTAACCGCCTCATCATCGGCGGATCCTTCCAGCGGGTGGGCGGGATCCTACGGCCGGGCCTCGCCTCGCTGAGTCCGGCCAGCGGCGCGGTCACCGCGGCCCTGACGACGCGACTGGCCGGCCCGCGCTCCACCGCCAACGGGACGACGACCTCGATCAAGGTGACCGACCTGGCCGTGTCGCCGGACCAGCGCCGGCTGATCGTGATCGGCAACTTCAACCAGGTCGGTGGCCTGGCGCGGTACCAGCTGGCGGTCCTCGACCTGACGACCAGCCCGGTCCGGGTCGCGAACTGGTCCACGCTGCGGTTCCGCCCCAACTGTTCCGGGGTGTTCCCCACGTACCTGCGTGGCATCGCGATCGCGCCGAGCAGTACCTGGTTCGTCATCACCGACACCGGCGGCCCGAGCGGCCCGCAGTGCGACTCGGTCACCCGCTTCTCGCTGACCCGTACCGGCAACGTCACGCCGACCTGGGTCAACAACACCGGCGGCGACACCCTGCTGTCCGCGGCGATCACCAACGCGGCGGTGTACGTCGGCGGCCACCAGCGGTGGCTGAACAACGGCGGGGGCCACGACTCGGCCGGCCCGGGTGCGGTCTCCCGGCCCGGCATCGGCGCCGTGTCGCCCACCACCGGCCGGGCCCTGGCGTGGAACCCGACCAAGGACCGCGGTGTCGGGGTGTTCAACATCTACCCGACCAGCGCCGGCATCTGGATCACCAGCGACACCACCCATGTGCACAAGGAGTACCACGGCAGGATCGCTTTCTTCCCACTGTAGGCACTTTGCTCCGGTTCAGGGCCGGCCCCACGGGCCGGCCCTGAACCGTGAACGGTGAGAGCATGAAGGCATGGACAGCGAACGGATCGAGCAGGTCGCACAGGCCCTCCGCGCCGCACCGGCCTGGGCGGTCTCGGACGTACTCGCGGACCGGGCCAAGGCGGTCTTCGGCGCGAGCGACGTGGAGCTGCTGATCGCGGACTACCGGTCCGGCGCGCTGGCCAACGTGCACGGCGGCGAACCGTTGCAAGTGGACGATTCCCCCGCCGGACGGGCGTTCGCCTCCCAGCAGACCGAACGCACCAAACCCGTGGTGTCCGACGGGTACCGCCTGTGGATGCCGCTGACCACCCGCGGCGACCGGCTCGGCGTGCTGGGCCTGACGCTCCCGGATCCGCCGGACGAGCGGACCGAGGCGGCGCTGGTCCAGCTGGCGACCGCCACCGCGCACGAGATGATCGCCGTCGACAGCACCACCGACATGTTCCGCAAGGCGCGCCGCTCGGCGCGGCTCACCCTGGCCGCCGAGATGCAGTGGGACACGCTGCCCGGGCGGGGTGTGGCCACGCCCGACTACACGTTCGCCGGCCAGCTGGAGCCGGCGTACGCGGTGTGCGGGGACACGTTCGACTGGGCCGCCGACCCGGACGGGCTGACCGTGGCGGTCGTCAACGGGGCGAACGAGGGCATCGCGGCGGCGATGCTGACCAGCTTCGCGGTGGCCGCGCTGCGCAACGCACGCCGCTCCGGGGACGGCATCGCCGAACAGGCCGCGCTCGCCAGCGACCTCATGTACGCACAGTTCGGCGGGGACCGTCAGCTGTCCACGCTGCTGCTGCGCTACGAACCCGCGAACGGCACGCTGTCGGTGGTGGACGCCGGATCCCCGCTCCTGGTCCGGTTGCGCGGCAACGACGTCGAGGTGCTGGAGCTGGACCACCAGCTGCCGTTGGGCATCGGGCAGGAGACCCGGTACGTCGAGCAGCCCGTGCCGGTACGGTCCGGCGACCGGCTGATCGTGGTCAGTGACGGCGTGCACGGCGCGGTGGACAGCCAGCAGGAGGCGTACAGCATCCGGGCGCTGGGCAGCGTGCTGCGCCGGACCCGCCTCCAGCCGTGCGGCGAGGCAATCCGCACGGTGATCCGGGACGTGATCCACTATCACGGCAGCGCGCTCGACGACGACGCGGTCGTGGTCGGTCTCGACCTGCGCTGACCGGCCCACCCCGGTGGCCGTCACCCGGCAACCGACCTGTGGCGCCCGACATCTGGCGCCCGGTGCCGACGCGCGCCGGGCGAGCGCGCGCGGGCCGGCGTACGGCGCACGGCCGGACCACCGGTCCGCTCCGTTCGGGGTAGCGTGGCCGCATCGACGTCGTCATGGATGAACGGGCACAGGTCGCCGCGTTCCGCCGGTCACTGGGGCTGACCCACCTCATCGACGTGCACACCCACTTCATGCCGCAGCGGGTGCTCGACAAGGTGTGGGCGTACTTCGACGCGGCCGGGCCGCTCGTCGGGCGTCCCTGGCCGATCGCCTACCGGCAGGAGGAACAGCAGCGGCTGGAGGTCCTGCGCGGCTTCGGGGTCCGCGCGTTCACCTCGATGCTGTACCCGCACAAGCCCGGCATGGCGCGCTGGCTCAACGACTGGGCCGCCGACTTCGCCGCCCGGACACCGGACTGCCTGCACACCGCGACGTTCTTCGCCGAGCCGTGCGCGACCGACGACGTGTGCCGCGCGCTGGCGCAGGGGGCGCGGGTGTTCAAGTGCCACCTCCAGGTCGGTGGGTACGACCCGAACGACCCGGTACTCGACGACGTCTGGGGGACGCTGGCCGACGCCTCGGTACCGGTGGTGACGCACTGCGGTTCGGGGCCGGTGCCCGGCCCGTTCACCGGACCGGGACCCACGGGCGACCTGCTCCGCCGGCATCCGCGGCTGCGACTGGTCGTCGCGCATCTCGGGATGCCGGAGTACGACGAGTTTCTGGGCCTGGCGGAACGGTACGGGCGGGTCATGCTCGACACGACGATGGCGTTCACCACGTTCGCCGAATCGGCCGCGCCGTTCCCCCGGCACGGCCTGCCCCGGCTCGCATCGCTGCGGGACCGGGTACTGCTCGGCACGGACTTCCCGAACATTCCGTACCCGTACGCCGAGGCGCTCGACGCGCTGACGCGGACCGGCCTCGACACGGCGTGGCTGCGCGCGGTGTGTCACGACAACGCGGCGCGGCTGTTCGGCCTGTGACCCCGGGCGACCCGCGGGCCCGGGGTCACACGTTCGACCGGCCGTGCGGCAGTTCCTAGCGGTCGTGGGTGTCGCGCAGTCGACGCCCGAAGGCCGACGCGGTCGACGAGCGTCCGGCCGACGGCGACTTCAGCGGGAGCTGCGTCAGCAACGGTTCGCCGGTGGGTTCCGTGGGCGGACCGGACCGGCGCGCGGCGGCGATCCGGTCCTCCAGCTCGGCATCGGCCCTGACGTCGGCGGGCGAGACGGCGAAGGGCACCAACAGACACAGCGCGACGGTGAGGCTGCCGACCACCAGACCCAGCGGCAGCAGGAAGTCCGACACCGCGGTGCCGCCGGTCATGGCGTGCGGCGAGGCGTGCATCCGCACCGCCGCCATCCCGGTCCAGTGCATGCCGCACACCGCGATCGCCATCGCCAGTGCCGCGACGACGCTGGTCAACCGGCTGCGGATGACCAGCGTGAACCACAGCGCGACGGTCGACGCGATGACCGCGATCACCACCGAGGCGGCCACCAGCAGCGGCTGGTACGACATCGTGGCCGGCACGACCATCGCGGCCATGCCGAGGTAGTGCATGCCGACCACGCCGAGCCCGGTGAGTACTCCGCCGGCGACGAGCCGCCACGGCCTCGGCTGGTCGCCGACGCAGGCCAGGCCGGCACCGACGGCGGCGATCGCGATGACCGCGGACAGTCCGGTCACGGGCAGGTTGTAGCGGACCTGCATGCCGGGCAGCGAGAAGCCCAACATGGCGACGAAGTGCATCACCCAGATGCCGGGCCCGCCCAGGGACAGCGCCGCGGCGATCATCCAGGCGGTCCGGCCGATCCCGCTGTACAGCCGGGCCCGGGTGGCGCACATCAGTCCGAGCAGGCAACCCAGGTAGGACATGGCGAACGACAGGCTGGGGGTGAGAGCCCCGTACGTCAGCTGTTCAACGTGCATGGGTGGCGCCTTTCCGCGCGGCGGTCGACCTGCCGGCTACCGGTCAGCCGCGTCGTCGTCGCCGGACAAACTAACCCACCGGGCTCACCAAACGCTCACCCTAAGTGTGCCGAAATCGTCGCTACCTCGATAAACGTCGCTCAATCGAGTGATATTCATCGATGTGTTGTCGGCCACGTGCGGACCGGACGAACACTGCGCGTCACCGCACTCCGGCGTCCGGACGCATCGGCGGGTGGCTGACGCCCGGGAAGTCGACGCGGCGCAGCAGCAGCGGCGCCACGACGGCGGCGACGGCCAGCAGCACCGCGGACAGCCACAGCGGCGTCCGCAGCTCGAAGCGGTGCGCGACGAAACCGGCGAGTACCGCACCGACCGGCCCGGCGCCCAGCGTGATGAGCCGATGCGCGCTGGTCGCCCGCCCCAGCATCCGGTCCGGCACCAGCGCCTGACGCAGCGACACCGAACCGACGCCCCACGCCGAACTCGCCGCACCGAAACAGCAGACGCCGACCCCGGCCACCACCGGCGACTGCGCGGCGGCCGCACCGGCCAGCGAGACCGCGGCGGCGGCGAGCGC
>JBAUUM010000691.1:0-2764 GCA_049582705.1 Actinocatenispora sp. | reverse complement strand
GGCCGGATGCCGGCAGGGACAGCACGTCCTCGGGCACCACCAGTACGGTCGGGCCGGGCGTGCCGGCCTCCGCGACCCGGACCGCGCGGGCGGTCAGCTCGGCCGCCCGGGCCGGGTCGTGCACGGTGAAGACGCCCTTCGTCACGCCGCCGAACGCCGCGACCGCGTCGAGTTCCTGGAACGCCGGACCGTCCAGCTCCGCCCGGCGCGCCTGCCCGACCAGCAGTACCAGCGGTACCGCGTCGGTCGCCGCGACGTACACCGCCATCGCGGCGTTCATCGCGCCCGGCGCCCGGTTCGCCAGCACCACGCCGGCCCGGCCGGTCAGCTTCGCGTCGGCGACGGCGGCCAGGCCCGCCGACCCCTCGTGCCGGCAGGTGACCGTGTCCACGCCCGGCGCGTCGTACAGCGCGTCGAGCACCGCCAGGTAGCTCTCCCCGGCCACCCCGAACACCCGGTCCACGCCGTGCGCGACCAGCGTCGCCACGATCATGCCGGCCGCGCAGGCGGGCGCCGGGTCGCCGCCGGTGGTCTCGTCCGGCGCCGGTTGCAGGGACGCGGTCACGGGGCGACGTACTTTCCGGTGGCCATGTCCGGCGGGTAGACGACGGTGGCCTGGTCCAGCGTCTGACCGACCTCCGTGTACTGCATCAGGAACATCTCCGGCGGGCTGTGGTGCCAGTGCCCGTCACCCCGGCCGAACGAGACCGGGCCGCGCCAGGTGTCGTACTCGCCGGACTCCAGCGCGGTGAGCAGCGCCTCGCGCTCGTCCACCCCGGCCCGTTCCAGGGCCTGCCCGATGATCGTGACGTCGGTGAACGCGTTGAGCGCGTTGTCCGACGGGAAGGAGCCGTACCGCTCGGAGTACCGGTCGGTGAACCAGCGACCGATCGCGGTCAGGTTGTCCGCCGTCGGGGAGTACGGGATCGCCGCCCACACCACGTGGTTGCCGGCCTCGCCGGCCAGCTTCCAGTAGTCCTGGGACCGCATCGGGAACGGGAAGCCCACCATCGTCGGTGTGCCGGGCAGGATGCCCAGCTCCTCCGCCTGGTTGATGACCATGTAGTTGGTGCGCACCACGGCCGAGTTGAGCAGCATGTCGGGCCTGAACGCGGCCACCTCACGCAGCTGCGCGCGCACGTCGGTGGTGCTCTCCTGGTCGAAGTCGAACCGCAGGAACTCCATGCCGGTGCCGAGTTCGTCGGCCACCGACATGAACGTGTCCGCGGTCATCTGGCCGAACACCGTGTTGGAGGCCATCACGGCGATCCGCCGCCAGCCCTGCTTCTGGGCGAACTCCACCATCATCGGCAGCCGGTCGGAGATCGCCACGTAGGTGCGGAACAGGGTGCGGTACTGCCGCATGGTGATCGTGGAGTGGCTGTTCTCCACGAAGATCGGCACCCCGAACGTCTCCGCCACCTCGGCCACCAGCGGCGCGGTACGCAGGTGCCACTGACCGACCACGGCCAGCACCTTGTCGTACGCGGCGAGCTTCGCCATCCCGCCGATGCAGCTGCGCTGCATGAGCTGGTCGGGGCCGGCGCCCTCCTGGTCGTCCTGGAGGACGAACTCGACCTGCCGGCCGCCGAGCACGCCGCCGTGCTCACGCAGGTACTCGGCGCCGAGACAGGCGCCGCGCACCGCCAGTTCACCGGCGACCGAGTCGCCGGGCGCGGTGAGCGGGGTGATGATGCCCAGCCGCACCGGGTTCTCGCCGGCCGCCCCGTTGACGGCGGCCACCTCGGCGACGGCCCGGCTCTCGTGGGTGTCCTGCATGGCCCGCTCCCTCATAGTCCGTAGTCGTCGCGGTAGCCGGCGAACTGCCGGCCCAGGTCCGTCTCGTCCAGCCCGAAGTCGGCCGCCGCGTAGCGGTGGCTGCCGTGCCGGGTGGCGGGGTTGGCCGCCAGGTAGTCGCGCATCGCCCGCTCGGCGGCGTCGGTCAGCGGCGCCCCGGCGAACTCGCAGATCGCGCCCAGGGTCGCGACCGGGTCGGCCATCAGGTCCCGGTACCGCACGTCGAGCACGGCCGCGTCCGGCGCGTCGGCGGCCAGCTGCTTGCGGACCACGGGCAGCGCGTCGACCGCGGCCGCGACGTTGTCCCGCCACTGCCGGCCGATGTCGGTACGGTCCAGCTCGTCGGTCCGCGCGCCGCGCACCGTCACGCACAGGCTGCACGTCGACGGGATCGTGACCGCCGGGTCCCGGTGCAGGTGCACGATCCGGGCGTCCGGGTACGCGGACACCAGCGCGGGCAGCTGCCACAGGTGGAACGGGTCCTTGAACACCGCCGGCCCGCCCGGCCGCCGCCACAGGATCGCCCGCATCTGCTCCCGGTGGAACCGGTACGCCGCGGCGTGGTCGTGCCCGGCCGACCAGGCCGCGTACCCCGGGATGCGGTACCGCATCTCGTACACCATCGTGGTGAACGCGTTGCCGGTGAGCCGGTGGCACTCGTCGGGCCGCCGGGCGTCCAGGAAGTGGATCATCCGCAGGTCGGGGGCGACCTGGTAGTACTCGTCGACGTACGCCTGCGCCGCGTCGGCGATGGCCTCGTGTTCGGCGTCGGTGGCGTCCGGCCCGCGACCGCCGGCGGTGACCGGGCTCATCAGCTCCCACAGGTCCGGTGAGCGCAGGCCCGGGTGCTGCGCGAGCAGGTTCTGCACCAGCGTGGTGCCGGACCGCAGCAGGCCGGTGACCACCAGCGGGCGGGTCACCGGCACCCGGGCGATCTCCGGGTGCTCGCAAGCGGCCTGGTCGAGGC